>DATEMG010000456.1:0-11477 GCA_035275805.1 Blastocatellia bacterium | reverse complement strand
CTGACTGGCCGAAGCAAGCAGGCAAGGATGCCTGCGCTCCCAGGAATTATCGGAGGAGGAAACCCAATGAATAGACGATTTTTTATGAAAAGCGGCGGCGTCGCGTTGGCCAGCATCGGCGTCGCGACGACGTCTCCCTCGTTCCTGGCGCGCGCGTTGGCTCAAACGAGTGAAAAGGGGCGGAGGAAGATTCTGATCGCGATCTTTCAACGCGGCGCGATGGACGGGCTGAACGCGGTCGTTCCGTACGCCGAGCAGGACTATTACAATCTGCGGTCGTCAATCGCGGTTCCGCGCCCCGGCGCCGGAGGGGCGCAGCCGAACCAGGCGCCGGCGATCGATCTCGACGGCTTTTTCGCCCTTCACCCGGCCCTTGCGCCGTTCAAGCCGATCTATGATTCGGGCCAACTGGCGATCATTCACGCCTCAGGCTCGCCCGACAACACGCGCTCGCATTTCGACGCCCAGGATTACATGGAGTCGGCCACGCCCGGCGTCAAGAGCACGGCCGACGGCTGGCTCAATCGCTACCTACAATCGAACGGCGCGGCGGACTCTTCGCCTTTTCGAGGCGTTGCGATGGGACCGACCCTGCCGCGCGTCATGCAGGGCAAGGCTTCGGCCATCGCGATGAACAATATCAACGACTTCACTATTCGCGCCGGCGGCGGCGAGACGGGCCAGGCTGTGCAGGGCGGGTTCGAGGCGATGTACTCGCAAACGGTCAACGATGCGCTGCGCGGCGCAGGCAAAGAGACCTTCGACGCGATGAAACTGCTCAAACGCGTCAACCCGGCTCAATACAAGCAGTCACCTGACGCTGTATATCCTCGCGGGGCCTTTGGCGACCGTCTGCGCCAGGTCGCGCAGTTAATCAAGTCTGACATCGGCCTTGAAATAGCATTCACTGACATCGGCGGATGGGACACGCACGCCAATCAAGGCTCGTCGCAAGGCCAACTCGCGGCGCGCTTGACGGAATTCGCACAGGGGCTGTCGGCTCTCCACACCGATGTGAAGGAACGCGCCGACGACGTGGTGATCCTGACGATGACCGAATTCGGCCGCACAGCGCGCGAAAACGGCAACCGCGGCACCGATCATGGCCACGCCAGCGTGATGTTCGCGCTAGGTGGTTCGGTCAAAGGCGGCAGGGTCTACGGCAAATGGCCCGGACTCAAGAGCCATCAACTCTACGAAGGCCGCGACCTGGCGATCACCACCGATTTCCGAGACGTCTTCGCAGAACTGGCGAAGAAGCATCTTGGCGCGACGGACCTAAACGCGATCTTCCCCGGCTATCAGATCAACGCCTCTAACTTCAAGGGATTGATTTAATCCTGAAGGCGTCGTGGCGGTAGCCCCCCTCACGGCCGGCTGCCGCCACAACAGACCGTGTAAAGTTTCCATAGGGCTAGGCAAACATCACAGCGCAAAGTATGATAGCCGGGTTTCCACGGCTATCAGCCCGCATATTGTTTGTCGGACTTGCCAGGGAGGCTGGCGCTTGCAATATCCTCTGCCGCTACTCTCAACTGGAAACTAAAACAAGTTTCACCAAAGGAGAAAATCATGAACATGAAGAATCTCGCTGTCGCGATGATGCTCGCCGGGTTGTTGACTTGCGCCGCTTTTGCCCAGGGCGCGCAGAGCGGCGCTCAAGAAGCCGCTTCGGCCCCCGCCGCCAAAGAATCGAAAACCAAAGCCAAAGGCAAGAAGAGCAAAGCCAAAAAAGACGAGAGCGCCTCCACGGCGTCTGCCGAGGCCCCCGCTGACGCCTCGGCAGCCACCGACGAAGGCAAGGACAAAGGCAAGAGCAAGGGGAAATCCAAAGGTAAATCCAAGGCCAAGCAGGCAGACGCCGCCACTCCCGCCGCCACATCTGAGGCGGCGCCAGCAGAGAAGCCTCCCGCCGCCACATCTGAGCCGGCGCCGGCAGAGAAGGCCCCCGCCGCCACAACCGAGACCGCTAAGGCTGGGGGCAAGAGCAAAGGAAAGGCCAAGTCGAAAGAGAAAGCCAAAGAAGGCGAGGCCGCAGGCGCTGAGAATTCAGCTGAAGAGACCAAGCCCAAGGAGAGCAAGTCGAAGGACAAGAAGAAGTCAAAAGGTTAATTGAAAGCGTTTTTAGTATGGAAAACGGCCTGCGCGCCTGCTCCGCCGATTTGCGGACTGCTAGCAGGCCGTTTCACATTCGCGCGAAGTTATTCAACAGCGTCAGTCCGGCGGCCTGGCTCTTTTCAGGATGGAATTGCACGCCAATGATGTTGTCACGACCGCAAATCGAGGCGAATCGCCGCCCGTACTCAGTCTCGCCCAGCACGCATGAAGGGTCAGCCGGTTCGATGTAGTAGGAGTGTACAAAGTAGAAGAACGAATGGTCGGGCAGGTCGCGGAAGGCCGGATGACCATGTTTGAATTCGACCTGATTCCAGCCGACATGCGGCGTGCGCACGTTGTCGGGAAATTTGATCACGCGACCGGGCAGAAGCCCGAGCCCGCGATGTGATCCGAATTCCTGGCCTTCTTCGAACATCATCTGCAGCCCGACGCAAATGCCGATGAGCGGCTTGCCCGCGTCGGCCGCCTCGATCACGAGCCGGTCGAAGCCCAGCTTGCGCAGACTCTCCATCGCGTATCCGAAAGCGCCGACGCCGAGCAGGACCAGTTTGTCCGCCTCTCGCAACACTCTTTCGTCCCGCGTCACACAGGCGTCAATGCCTTGCGAGGTGAAGGCTTTTTCGACGCTGCGCAGATTGCCCACGCCGTAATCAATGATTGCAATGCTCATTACAAGCTCCCCTTTGTCGACATCACCCCTTGAATTCGCTGGTCAAGTCGAGTCGCTTGCGATAACGCCCTCGCCGCCGATTTGAACACGGCTTCAATGATGTGATGCTGGTTGCGCCCGTAAAAGACCTCGATGTGCAGGTTGCATTTGCAATGCTCGGCGAACGAATGCCAGAAGTGCTCGGACAACTCGACGGAAAACGTTCCTATTCTGTCACGCGTGTTCCGAACTCTGTAAACCAGGTAAGAACGGCCCGACAGATCGACCACGGCGCGCGCCAGCGTTTCGTCCATCGGCGTGTAAGCCGCGCCGTAACGCGCGACGCCTTTTTTGTCGCCGAGCGCCTCGGCGAACGCCTGGCCCAGACAGATCGCCGTGTCCTCGACCGAATGGTGGTCGTCAATTTTCAGATCGCCTTTGCACGTGACTTCAAGGTCGAACAGTCCGTGGCGCGCGAACAGTTCGAGCATGTGGTCGAGAAAGGGAACGCCGGTGTCAATAGCGCTTTTACCCTCGCCGTCGATATCGAGCGCGACGCGGATATCCGTCTCTTTGGTCGCGCGTTTGATTTCAGCCTGACGAGTCATACATCATTTTTACCATCGTGAGCGAATCGCCGCGGGCCGCCACGACTTCGAATCCGAACCTCTGGTACAAGCGCAGGGCGGGATTGTCCGCCGATACGCTAAGAGAAACGGCATGGTATCTGTTTTTCGCCTCCGCAATCAGACGGGCGAGAAGTTTCGTCCCAATCCCCCGGCCTCGAAACGTTGGCTCGACGGCTATCGTCAACTCGGGAGTCGTTTCGCCAACGTAACCGTAGCCTTTGTTTGCTCCCTTAAGCAACCTGATCCATGTCGCGCCGACGCGAGTTTCATCGATGACGGCGACGAATCCCAGGTCATCAAACCGCCCCCAATCCTCGGCATATCGGCTGATTTCCGGGAGCCTGACGATGTCTCGCGGAAATGTGTCGGCGCCTTCAGGGACGTGGAGCGCCTGATACAGCATTTCCCACAGATAAGGCTCATCAGCATCCGTCAAGGGTCGGACGATTATTCCAGAGTCGCCGTTCATGGCTACGCGAATAGCTCCTTCAGCGCCGCTATCAACTTGTCGTTCTCATCCGGCGTACCGACGCTGATGCGAACGTACTCGCTGAGCATCGGCGCTTTGCTGATGTCGCGAATCAGAATGCCGCGCGCGTGCAAGGTTTCGAACAACTCCTTCGGGAGAATCGCGGTTTTCACGCAAAAGAAATTCGCCGCCGACGGGACCGGCTCGAGTCCATTGATCATGCGCAGTTCGTCGAAAAGGCGGTCGCGCTCGCTTTGCATCTTCTCGACGAGCGGCCGCAGCAGATGCAGGTTTTCGAGCGCCACTTCGGCCGCCGTCATCGAAAAGAAGTTCAGGCTGTAAGGCATTTTCGCCTTGTTGAATTCGCGGATCAGCTCCGGCGCGGCCAGGCAGTAACCGACGCGCAGCCCTCCCATAGCCATGGCCTTCGAGAAGGTGCGCAGGATGACCAGGTTCTTGTATTCCTTGAGCAGCGGGAGGAAATCTTCTCCCCCGATCTCCAGATACGCCTGATCGACGACTACGATCCCGTCGCTGTTGCGGGCAATCGTCGCAAGGTCTCGCGCGCCTATCACGCAGCCGGTCGGGTTGTTCGGCGAACAGACGATGGACAGGCTGGCTTTGGTCGTGACGATCTTGCTCGCCAACCGCGGGAAGTTGAACGTCAGGTCTTCATTGAGAGGAACGGATATGATTTCGCCGCCGGCCACGGTGACGACCTGCCTGTAGACGGAAAACGTCGGCTCGGGCAGAACGACGCGCACGCCTTTCTCGACGATCGAGTTGACGACCGATTGAATCATTTCGTTCGACCCGTTGCCCGCCATCACCCCGTCTTCCCGCCATCCCGCGTATTTTGCGAGCTTTTTGAGCAGCGAGGCCGGGACGAATTCCGGATAGCGCGCCCAATCGCGCCTCATCACGCGGCGCATGACTTCTTCTTTAATCTCGCGCGGCATTCCGAACGGGTTTTCGTTCTGATTGACCTTGATCGGCGCTTCTAGCGGCGCAAGCGTGTACGCGGCGATGTCGCGGACGTTGGGTTTGATTTTGTCCAAGGGCGAATTCATGGGTAGCTCTTATTTGTCTGGAGCCTGCGCAAGTTACTCGTACCTGATCGTCGCCGAGCGCGCGTGCGCCTCGAATCCTTCGGCTAGAGCAAGTCGTTCAATTGACGCCGCCGTGCGCGTCAGCTCCTCGCGCGTGTAACGAATGACGCTCGTGCGTTTCAAAAAGTCATATACGCCGAGCGCCGAAGAGAAACGCGCCGCGCCTCCGGTCGGCAAGACGTGGTTCGTACCGGCGAAATAATCGCCCACTGGCTCCGGCGAATACGGACCGATGAAGATCGCGCCGGCGTGGTTGATCTTGGCGGCCGTGGCTTCGTCGTCTTCGGTGATGACCTCGACGTGTTCGGGCGCGATTCGGTCGGCGAGGGCGCACGCGGCGGCCAGCGATTCGACCACGATCAGCGCGCCGAAATCGGCGAGCGAGCGTTCGATGATCTCGCGGCGCGACAAGCTTCGAGTCTGTTTAACGATCTCATCGCGCACGGCTTCGGCAAACTTCTCGCTAGGCGTGATCAGGATCGCCGCGGCGTCTTCGGAGTGTTCGGCTTGCGACAACAGATCGGCGGCGACGAAATCGGCGCGCGCCGTGTCGTCGGCGATGACCACTATCTCGCTCGGCCCGGCGATGGAATCGATGTCTACGGCGCCGTATACGAGCTTCTTCGCGGCGGCGACGTATGGATTGCCGGGGCCGACGATCTTGTCCACGCGCGGTATCGTCTCGGTCCCGTGAGCCAGAGCCGCGACGGCCTGCGCGCCGCCGACGGTGTAGACCTCGAAGAGGTTCAATTCATTCAGCGTCGCCGCGATCACCGGGTTCTGCTTGAATTGCGCGGGCGGAGTGACGACGACGATTCGTCCGACGCCGGCGACCTGGGCCGGAACGGCGTTCATCATCACCGTGGAAGGATAAGCTGCGCTGCCGCCCGGAACATACAGCCCGACGATTTCAAGCGGACGCACTCGCTGGCCCAATCGCACGCCGTTCTCTCGCTCGATCTCCCAGTCGCCGGTCAGCTGGCGCTCGTGGTAATGGCGGATGTTGGCGATCGCCTCGCGCATTGCGGCGATCAGATCGTCGTCAACTTGCGCGGCCAGTTCCTCGATAGTTCGACGGTCGACGCGCAGAGTTTCGGGCGAGAGCTTTACGCCGTCGAAGCGCTCGGTGAATTCGATCAGCGCCGCGTCGCCGCGCTCGCGGATTTCGCCGATGATGGCCTCCGCGCGGGCCAGAATCTCGTCGTTCAGACCGATACCACGATTGAGAATCCGTTGCAATTTTGTATTTCGTTTGGGATCTGCGCCAACGGACTTAATTATTTCGATCATACGAAGACTCGTCGTAGAGAAAAAACGCAAAACTCAACCGAAGATGGTGATCACTTCGAGTTTGCGCATAAGATCAGGGATGCCGATATTGCCGCATGGCTCATTGTGGCGCCTCGCTTTCTTGCGCTGAGCTTATAACTCGCGACAGCGACGTGATTAAATCGCTTACCTCAACGCGCTTCAGGTGAAAGCTCGCGCGGTTGACTATCAGGCGAGCGGTCGATTCGGCGATCACGTCAATCACTTCGAGGCCGTTCTCTTTGAGTGTTTGCCCGGTTTCGACCAGATCGACGATGCGGTCGGAAAGCCCCAGCAGCGGCGCCAGCTCTACCGAACCCGACAGCGTGATGACCTCGATCGGCACGCCTTTCGCGTGGAAGTAATCTGTGGCGATGCGCGGGTATTTGGTCCCGACTCGAACGGTGGCCAGCAGGTTGTAATCCTCGCCCAGGACTTCGCGCTTGCCGGCGACGGCGATCTTGCACCGCCCGAATTTCAAGTCCAGCGGCTCGTGGACGTCGGCGCGCGACTCCATCAGCACGTCGCGCCCGCAGACGCCGGCGTCCGCCACTCCGTACTCGACGTAAGTCGGCGCGTCTCCGGGTTTGACCAGCACGAAGCTGTATCGCCCGTCTGTAGTCGAGACTACCAGTTTTCGCGAATTCAATTCGCTTTCGGCGACGAGATGGCCGGCGCGCGCGAAGAGCGCCAGCGCGGCGTCCTGCATCCGACCTTTTGAAAGCGCGATTGTTAACATATCATTCAGCGCGGATCTTCACCTGCTTCCCCTGCTCCCGCATTCGGCGCGCCTGCTCGAAGGCGCGCGCCGTGTCGCCGTCGAATGAGATCGTTTGAACCTCGCGCGCGCCGCGCCAATCCAGTTTATCATCATTCATCGAGATTGCGCCGACCAGTCCGTCGAGCGCAATCGAGAATCCGACCGCCGGCTCAGGCTCGCCGAAATTGGCGATCAGATTGTCGTAGCGCCCGCCGCCGCCGATCTCCGCGCCGAAGCCCGGGGCGTAGACCTTGAACGTCAGTCCCGTGTAATACTCGAGCCCGCCCGTGTCGCCCAGATCGACGTCGAAATTCTCCCCGAGTCCGAGCGAGTCCAGAGTCGAATAAATTTTGTCGAGGTGCTCCACCGCCGCGAGCGAGCGCCCGTTGATCAAAATCTCCCGCGCCCGCCGGATCACATCCTGTTTGCCGGCGATCTGAATCAGCCGGGAGAAGTCGGCGCGGCGCGACTCTTCGACCCCCGGCGCGCGCGTTTGCAGGAATTCCTCGACCGCGAGGCTGTTGCGGCGATCAATTATCTCGCGCAACTGCGCGCCTCCCCTCGCCTCGAGTTTCAGGAAGTCGGCGACGCCGTTGAAAAAATCGACATGCGAAAGCGCGATGCGGAATCCGTCGAGGCCGAGCGCCGCCAGGACTTCGGCCGCGACCAGCAGGACCTCGATGTCTGCGAGGATGTCAGGCTCGCCTATCTGTTCGACGCCGAGTTGGTGAAACTCTCGCGCGGCGCGTTCGGTCGGCTCGTCGTAGCGGAAGACCTCGCCCGAGTAGCAGAGTCTGACCGGGCGCGCGCGTTTGATGAACCGCGTCGCCACCGTGCGCGCGACGAGCGAGGTCAATTCGGGCCGCAACGCCAGCAGCGCGCCGTCGCGGTCGACGAAGCGATATGTCCGCTCGGCCTTCTCCTCCCCCATCCCGCGCGCGAACAAATCGTGATAGTCGAACATCGGCAGGATGATCTCGTCATACGACCAGCCCGCGAAGACATCCATCGCGCGCCGCTCGACATAGCGGCGCAGTTTTACTTCGTCGTCGAAGAAATACTGGACGCCTGCCGGGATTTTGGTGAGAGATGACATATCTTACCAACCTTCCGGAAAAACATCACATACTCGTGTTTGAATATATAGAAGCCGCCTGCAAGCGCACGATAGCGCCAGATATTCTCAAGATTGCGCTTTGCCCGGTTGCCTTGCATGTCCTTGACCACAATGCTTTTTAGACTGTAGTTACGCTTCATTATTTCCTGCATGCAGTAAAAACCAAGTGGTATCCACTCGCTGTCCGCATACATATCGCCAATAACAAGGGCTAAATAACGTTCTTTCTCCAGGAATTGGTCGACGGCGTCAACTACTCGCCCGAACTTCTGTAGAAACCCCTCAAAGCTGGGACAGTTTGAAAGGTCCTCTTCGCGATCAGAAAACCTGATGATCGAATGATAGGGCGGATGAAGGATTGCGAGTTGGGCGCTCTCCCTGCCGATGTTCTTCAAAGCGCCAGCGATTAAAGATGGGGCAGCCTCAAGATCGCTGCTGTCACCAATCAAAACCTGAGTAGTGATTTCGTATGGATTGCTCTGGCCGGAGATTCGTTCCCCAGCTTGCCGCGCAAGCTCCGGCTTTAGTTCTATACCGATGCCGTGACGACCAAGACGCCGGCATTCGATGAGCGAAGTGCCCGAACCGAGGAAGGCGTCAAGAACAACATCGCCCTGTTTGGTATAGCGGCGCATGGCCTGATACGGAATCTGGGGAACGAAATTTCCGTGATAATCGGCCATGTGGGTTCCCGACCTGTCACGCTCTGGTATCAACCATAGCGAATTCGTCTCAATGTCTTCGTATTCACGCCAATTATCCAGGTCGAGGTCATTTAGATCAGAAGGCTTTCGCGGCTTCGCGCTTTTCTTCTTTGAGTGTGATTCGCTTGTCGGCTCTTCGATCAATGGTAGCCGTTCTGTCATTTTCAGCGCCTCTCATAATCGGCGCCGCGAGCGGTAGCGAGCGTGGCGCGACTCGAAAGTCACGCTCGTTACCGTTTGCAGCGCCGGTCCACAAGATCAATTTATCACCCTACCGCGGTTATCGACCTTAATTTCCATCGCGCGCGCCTTCACGCCGCAGGCCGCCATCCGCGCGCGCATCGTTTCAGCAATCGAGTCACAGTTCCCGGTAGCGAACGCGATCAACGCCGACCCCGCGCCGCTGATGGCGACGCCGAGAAGTCCCGGATGCGCGTCGGTTTCGTCATTCAGCTTCAAGACTTCGCTCAGGCCAGGCGCGAGCGGGGCGCGGAAGGGCTGATGCAATCTGTCGCGCAGCGCCTCGCTGAGCAGGTCGAAGCGGCGTTCTGAGATCGCGGCCTGGAGCAGCGCCGCGCGCTGCAAGTTGTAGATCGCGTCGTGGCGCGTGACCATTTGCGGCAGCACTGCGCGCATCTTCGCCGTTTCCATTTCGACTTCGGGAATGCAGAGCACGATCCTGACCTCTTCAGGCCAGCGGCGTTTGACGGCGACGAGCGAGCGGCGTTCGGCGCCGGAGAAACCAAGGTATTCCTTGACTACAGCCACGACCACGCCGCCGAGCATGCTCGGCGCGAGGTTATCCCCGTGGCCCTCGAAATGCAGCGCGTAATCGAAGAACTCTTCCTCGCCCAAACGCTCGCCCGACAGGGCCTCGTAAATCGAGATGCCGGCGATGATGGCGGCGCTGCTGCTTCCCAAGCCCCGCGAGAGCGGAATCTGACTGTCGACACGCAATCGCGCGCCGGAGATTTTCCGCCTCCGTTGTTGGGCGGTATGTAGGGCGGCGCGGACGATCAGATTCGATTCATCGCGCGGCAATTTTTCGGCGCCTTCGCCGCTCAACATGATCTCGAACCCACTTTTGCGCGGCTCGACTTCGACTCGCAGATAGAGCGAAAGGGCCAGCCCGCAGGTGTCGAAGCTCGCGCCTAGATTCGAGGTTGATGCGGGGACGATGATTTCGGTTTCGGACATCTTTTGATCAAGGATGCGGATCAATCACGCTCGCTACCGCTCGCGGTACTGATCCGAAATCATCAGGCTCCAATGTAGCGGGCATAAATCGATCGCGCCACGTTCGGATCGTCTGTGCCTTTGATGATGCAGCGGGCGTCGGGGAAGACTATGATCTCGCGCCCGCCCAACTTGAACTTCAACAAAAAGCGATTGTAACTCACCTCGCCCGCGTCGCGCATTCGCTCTGCAAGTTCGGCGAAATCGACCTGGACTGCGGTGGAAGGAGAGATCTGAACCGCGTCGCGTCCGCACAGCGTCGTCACGAGCTGCCCGCCCCGCGCGGTGAGAAAATCGTAGCGTTCTTGCCGGCAAGCGGGACAGTCATCAGGGCGATCGCGCAGTCTGAGCCGCGTGGACGTGTTTTGCCACAGATCGAATTGCAACAGCGAGCCGTGAAGCTTTTCGAACTGGCGAGTCAGAATCTTCAACGCCTCGGCGACCTGATGCGCGGCGATCGCGGCGATGATAGGCAGGATCACTCCCGCCGTGTCGCAGGTGGGCGAAGTCCCGGGCGCGGGCATTTCCGGAAAGATGCAGCGCAGACAGGGCGTGACGCGCGGGCGAATCGTCATCTGCGCGCCGTAAGAGCCGACCGCAGCTCCGTAAACCCAGGGCTTACCCGATTTCACCGCCGCGTCATTGATCAGAAATCGAGCCTCGAAATTGTCCGTCCCGTCCAATACGACGTCGGCGTCGCGTATCAATTCTTCCACGTTCGAGTAATTGACATCTTTGACCACGGCTTCGACTTCGACTTGGGAATTGATGCGACCCACGCGGGCGGCCGCGGCCACGGCCTTGGGCAATCTGTCGGCCACGTCGCGCTCTTCAAACATTATCTGGCGATGCAGGTTGGACTCTTCGATGAAATCGCGGTCGATCAAACCCAGCCGCCCGACGCCAGCGCGCGCGAGCATCTCGGCATGCATCGCTCCTAGCGCGCCGCATCCAATGATCACCGCGTGGCTCTGGGCCAAGCGCTGTTGTCCTTCTTTGCCGATGCCGGAGAAGAGTTCCTGGCGGGAATAACGTTCGGGGTTCATTTGGAGAATAGGGAGTAGGGAGT
The DNA here is from genome assembly GCA_035275805.1 of Blastocatellia bacterium. Taxonomy (GTDB): domain Bacteria; phylum Acidobacteriota; class Blastocatellia; order RBC074; family RBC074; genus JAJVID01. The sequence goes on along the minus strand of DATEMG010000456.1, from coordinate 309 downwards.
GGGGAGTGGGGAGTGGGGAGTGGGGATGCGATGAAACGCAAAACTTGGTTCCACCCCACTCCCCACTCCCCATTCCCCATTCCCCACTTATCAGCGGGTCGTTCTGATCAGGATCTCAGTCCCGCTCTCAAGTTTCACTTTGTTGCTGCCCTGAATGGCGGTCGAGGCTGCGCCAGCCCCCGCGCCGATCGCCGCGCCGATGGCCGCGCCTTTGCCGCCGCCGGCGATGCCGCCAATGATCGCGCCCAGCGCGGCGCCTCCACCAGTGCGGACGGCTGTCGTTTTACCTTTGCTGCCGCTTTCAATATT
>DATEMG010000455.1:0-4799 GCA_035275805.1 Blastocatellia bacterium | reverse complement strand
CTCCGGACTGTCTTCCACCAGCAACACGCGCACTTCGTCCAGTCTATGGCTCTCATTTAATACCTTTCGCTCTATCTCCGGCGCCGGCGCGGGTTCCGTCTCCAGGCCTTCCGGTCGCAGCGCCGAAATCATCGGTAGTCTGATCCTGAACGTCGCCCCCTGACCTCTGCCCGGGCTTGAAGCCGAGACGCCGCCGCCGTGCATCTCGACGATATGTCGCACGATGGCCAGGCCGATGCCCAGGCCGCCATGCTCGCGTGTGGACGTGCTGTCGGCCTGGCGGAACCGATCGAAGACGTGAGGCAGAAATCCAGACTCGATACCGATGCCCGTGTCCTTGACCACGATCTCGATCTGGCCCTCGGCTCGACCCAGGCGCGCTTCGATGCGCCCGCATTCGCCCGTGAACTTGACGGCGTTCGAGAGCAGATTCCAGATCGCCTGCTGCAGGCGGTTGGCGTCGCCGAGAACCACGCCGTCCGGCTCGTCAATCACCGCGCTCAAGAAGACTCCTTTCGCCTCGGCGCTGGGCCGGATGACATCGACGGCGGCACGAAAGATATGTTCAATCGCCACCGACTGGGCGTCGAGTTTGAACCTGCCGGCTATGATCCGCGACGTGTCGAGGATATCCTCGATCAATTGTGACTGCGATTGCGCGCTCTGCGCTATCACCTCCAGCGCGTGGCGCGCCTGGGCTTCGGTGAGTCTGCGGCCGATGAGTATGCGAGCCCAACCCAGGATCGAGGTGAGCGGCGTGCGTAACTCGTGCGAGACGGTGGCCAGAAATTCGTCTTTCATCCGGTTCGCCGACTGGGCCTCTTCGTGCGCCGCCTTCTCCTGCCTCAGAAGCCGAGCGAGTTCCTCCTCGATCTTCTTGATTTGGGTTATCTCCATCACGACTACATTTACGCCAAGCGCTCGCCCGCCGCCGTTTTTGATCGGGTAATAGCTGGAGATGAAATGGCGGACGACGCCCGGTTGGGCGGCCGTCACGACGCTCTCTTCGACGTTCAAAGCCGGCTCGCCGGACTCGATCACACGCCGCAAGACCGGCTCGGCCTTGTCGGCCACCTCCGGCGCAGCCTCCCGCACCGTGCGTCCCAGGTGGTCCTCCACCGATTTGCCGTCGAACTCCGCCAGAAGATCGTTGATGCGGAGGAATCGCAAATCGGAGTCCAGGAAACAGAGGCCGACCGGGGCTGTGGCGTAGATCGCCTCGACATATGACAACTGGCGGCGGGCCTGCTCCTCGCTCTTGCGCAACGCTTCCTCAGCCCGCCTGCGCTCGGTAATGTCATGGAAAATCGTGAGCCAACAACGCTCGCCACGAAGTTCGAGCGGCTCGGCCGAGAATGTGATCAGACGCGCTTCACCCGATTTCCGCCTCAATTCAAATTCAAAGTCACGGACGTAATTTTTCTCTTTCAGGATCGCCAGCGCTCGTTGGCGATCCGCAGAGTCAACATAGAGGCCGAGGTCAAGCGTGTTTTTCCCGATCATTTCGTCCCGCTCATAGCCGGACAGCGCGGCAAAGCTATCGTTGACTTCAAGAATTATCCCGTCAGCGAGACGGGAAATGACGAGACCATCCGGGCTGGCGCGAAACGCTTTCGCGAAGCGCTCTTCGCTCTCGCTCTGCGCTTCCTCAGCCCGTTTGCGCTCGGTTATGTCAGTCATCGCGCCGGCTATCAGGATCGGCGTTCCGCCCTCATCATAAAACTTCTGGCCCTGGTCGATGATGTAAACATAGGAGCCATCGGCGCGGCGGAACCTGTATTCGTCGGCCCACACGCGCTCGTCATTCCGGAGGAACTGTTCAAACCGGGCCTTGACTCGCTCCACGTCTTCAGGATGGATGCGATCGCACCAATCCTCCATACGGGGGCGCCAATCTCCAGGGCGGTTCCAGAACAGCGGTCTCGCCTGTTCGCTCCACCACAACAGGTTTGTCTTCAGATCGATCTCCCAGATCGAGTCCTGAGTGGCTGCTGAGATGCGCCGCAGCCGCTCTTCGCTCTCTCTCGCCGTTTCTTCGGCCCTCTTCAGCTCGGTGATGTCGCGCTGCATTCCCCAAGCGCGGACAACGGCTCCATTCTCCACGATGCCGATCAGATTGTTCAGGAAGTATTTCGTGTTCCCATACCGATCGACTTCATACGATTCGGAGTTCGTAATGTTGTAACCGGCGCGCCTGAAGGCGCGAATTTGGTCGATGTTTCTCGGGTCCGACCTGACGAGCAAATCACTGATCCGCGCTCCAGCGATCTGGTCCGCGGTTTCGTAGCCGTACATACGCGCCATCGCGTCGTTGCATTCGGCCAGGTAAGCGTATTTGAATATCATATCTATCTGCTCGTCTTCCGGCAGATTGACGGGTATCGGTTGTTCGAGTTCGATGCGCCAGATCGCTTCCGAGCTATTCGTGATGAAAGCGCGGTAACGCTCATCACTCTCTCTCAGTGTTCTTACCGCCCTGGTCAGCTGAATTGATTCCCAGCATCGGTTAGCTACTTTCGATACAAACTCGACATCCCAGGGGTCCCAGCGGCGCGGCGTCTTCTGGCTGACAATCGCCATCGCCACATAATTCCCGTTCATTTTCAGCAGGACGCAGATCATGGCCCTGATCCCCGCTTGCCGGAACGGTGAGAACTCTCTTCCCACCCGCGCTTCGGCCTCGACGTCATTGACCACAAATGGTCGATCTGCGCGCATTATCCGCAGCGCCTCGGGGCCCAGATCGTCCATGGTGAATTGGCTCGCGACGCCGGAGGTTTCGCCGCGGATGTGCTCGCTTTTAACGCACAGATACTTTTCATTCGGCTCGATCTCGGCGTACGCGCAGCTGTCCACGCCCAAATATTCGCCCAGCATCCTGGCGGCGGCGCTCATAATCTCCTCCGGGTCGTCTAGTGTACGCACTGCCTGATTCAGGCTGTCGAAGAAACGGGTCTTCTCCTCCATCCTCTTGCGCTCGGTGATGTCTTCGGCCACGCCGTCGACCACCCGCCGGCCATCCGCGGCGGCGCCGATTACCTCTTCGACTAGGAACCACCGCTCGCCTCCGGGAAGTGGCACGCGCACTTCGCGCGCGGGCGACATCACGCTCTTGTCGAGCGGCGACCTGTCCGTCGCCATACCGGCGGCGAATTTGCGCGCGAAAATGTCCCCCGCCGCTTCGAGCGAGTCCACCCCGAGCAGCCGCAGAAACGCCGCGTTGCATTCGAGCAATCGTCCGCCCGACTCCGCGCGGAAGACGCCGAGGTTAATCCAACCCAGCAGGTGATCCAGCCGCATCTGCAAATCGGAGGCGCGCCGCTCGGCCTCCCTATGATGCAAGCTCTCCCGCACCGAAGACATCAGCCGCGCGTAATGCTCCGGCGACTTGACGATGTAATCGTCCAGCCCCGACTTCATCGCCTCGACCGTGATCTCCTGTGTGCCCGTCGCCGTGAACATTATCACCGGACAGTACGGGAAACGCCCTTTGACGGCGCGCAACACCACCAGGCCGTCGCCCCATTGAAGCTGGAAATCGGTAATGACAAGGTTGAATCGCCCCGCCTCAAGTGCGCGGTCGAATTGCTCCCAGGCGCCGGCCTGCGCGACCTCGACGCCGGGGAACTCGTGTTCGAGCTGTCGCGTGATGATCTCCAAGTCATCCGGGTTGTCGTCGACAAGCAGGATGTGGAGCTTGTCGTCGGTCATAATTGCTTCCTCTTTGCAAATTTTCAGCTTGGGCGTAAATCATCATATTGTTTGCTGAACGTCGTCTCATCTTTTGCTAAATTCACGTCTTAAGTCCCTCTCTGTATCTCAGATCATCGACCGATTTGCCGCAGCGCTGAAACGCGGCGATTCCGTCGATGACTTACAGCTTATATTTTCACCCTTGTCCTTGCGACTGACCAGGCCCTCGATCACGGTGACCTGTGCATACCGAAAATCCAATCCGACTTTTAGACGCTTGCACTTACAAGATCGGTTCTGGTGCAAACCCGATAATTATGGATAATCGTGGGCATGATCCAACTCTCTTCCGAGAAGCCTGAACTCTTCAAAGGCCGTCATTTCAATCATCTTCATATCATTCAGGCCGTGCGGTGGTACGTCACGTACAAGCTGAGTTATCGCGACGTGTGCGATCTGATGGCGGAGCGTGGTGTCACGCTCGTGCACACTACCGTTTTGCGATGGGCCCAATGCTTCGTTCCGGCCTTCGAGAAACTGTGGAAGAAATACGCGCGCCCTGTCGGCTCATCTTGGAGAGTCGATGAAACCTATATCAAAGTGAAGGGCCGATGGCGCTATCTCTATCGCGCGGTCGATAAGCAAGGTCAGACCATAGATTTCTTGCTCAGTGAGAATCGAGATAAAGCGGCCGCCGTACGCTTCTTCAGGAAAGCGATCGGTAATAATGAGGTTCCGGAGAAGATCACCCTCGACGGCAGTCAAGCGTCCCATCAAGCCGTCGCCGAGTTGAAGGCCGAAGGCGTCTTGCCCGCTCAAACGCTCGTCCGGACCAACAAGTAACTTGAATAACATGATTGAGCAGGATCATCGGAGAGTGAAGCAGAGGTGTTATCCGATGCTATGGTTTAAGACATTCGGGAATGCGGAAGTAACCTTAAGCGGAATCGAGTTGGCAAACAAAATCAAAAAAGGACAGTTCGACACATCGGAGATCGCCGTTCAAGGAGCCATGATCCTGCAGGTATGGGAAGCAGTGCTTGCCGCGTAAGGAGAAGTTGAAATAGGCTCAGTCTGCCTTCTATCGAAAAATTGCACCAGAACCC
>DATEMG010000454.1:0-6327 GCA_035275805.1 Blastocatellia bacterium | reverse complement strand
CGGGGCTCCAAGCCCAGCCGGCTAAAGCCGGGACTCTGAACGCTGTCTCCCAACGTTTGTAGTTAAACTGGATATCGTCAGAAAAAAACGCTAAGTACAAGAAAACTTAGTTTACAGACTATTCAATGTTCATTTGTCTTTGCCGGAACCACGCCATTCAACAATGACAAATGAACAATAAACGATGAACAATAGACCTCCTGTTACGAGCCGGGTTTGATGTCGGACCGTTTGATGAGGCTTAAGATGACTACCGCCAGTTCAGTGGGCTCGACCGGTTTGGCGACGTGCATCTGGAAACCTGCATTGAGCGCACGCACTCGGTCTTCGACCCTGGCGTGAGCAGTCAACGCAATGGCCGGTACCTGATACACTACGGCGCCCTGCTCGACTTCCAGCGCGCGCATATTCTTTAGTACGGTATAGCCATCCTCGCCCGGCATAGCAATGTCCAGAATGAGGGCGTCGGGCCTCCTCCCGTCCGGCGGGCGGGAGAGAATTGCCAAAGCCTCCGCCCCCGACGATGCGGTTGTCACCTGCGCGCCGTATTCGCTGAGCGCATGGGTCAAAACCACGCGCGCCTCTTCCTGGTCGTCCACCACAAGCACGCTCAGGCCTTCGAGCGACAGATCCTGATCTCTCGGGATAGCGTCTTCTACGCGCACTTCTCGGGATGTCACCGCGGGCAATGGCGACGTTATGAATTCCAGGTGGCGGCGTGGCAACACGATGGTGAATGTCGTCCCGCGCCCAGCGCCCTCGCTCGCCGCCGCGATTGTCCCGCCATGCAATTCAACCAGATGTTTCACGAGCGACAGCCCCAGCCCTAGCCCGCCGTACCTCCTCCCGCTAGACGAGTCGGCCTGTCGGAAGCGGTCGAAGACGAACGGTAGGAATTCCGGTTCGATACCCTTACCAGTGTCGCTAACCGCGATCCGGATATGATCGGCCGCGCCTTCCATCCGCAACTCGACCCGCCCACATTCGGGCGTGAACTTGACCGCGTTCGTGAGCAGATTCCACACTACCTGCTGCAAACGCGTCGAGTCGCCGAGAACTTGTTCTGGCACGTGGCTGAAATTGGCGACAAGCGTGATGCCCTTCGCCTCGGCAGCCGAGCGCACCGTGTCAAGCGCTGCTTCAAGCGCCGGGACAAGATCAACCAGACTCGGTTCAATCCGCAGCTTGCCCGTGACGATGCGCGCCGAATCGAGCAGGTCTTCGATGATCTGAAGCTGCGCCTTTGCGTTGCGCTCGATGACGCCGGTAACTTTATTAAAACCCTCTCTGTCCTCCGGGCCAGAGCGCAGCATACGCGTGTAGCCGAGAATGGCGTTCAATGGCGAGCGCAGTTCGTGTGAAACGAGGGCTAGGAATTCATCCTTCGTCCGGTTGGCCTCTTCGGCCTGGCGACGCGCCTGCTGCTCGACTTCATAAAAGCGCCTTTGCTCGATGGCCAGCGCGACACGGTCGGCGGCCAATTGCAGGAACCGCACATCGTTTTCAGCAAAGCGCTTGAGCTTAGCTGTATCGGCATGAATCACGCCGATCAACTCGCCTTTGACGATCAGCGGCGCGCCGATCAGAGAGCGGGCCTCCCGGCGCAGAACCGGGTTAATCACCTCCACCGTCGAGAGGTCTTCCACAACCAGTGGGGCGCGGCTCGCCGCAATGGAGCCGGCTACGCCTCGTCCGAGCGGAATGCGCAGGCCTATAGTTTCCTCCTGCAATCCAATGGCGGCGCGCACAACCAACGACTTCCCGTCTTCTGATAACAAGAGGACCGCGGCGGAGTCGGTTTCGAGCAACTCCCGAATGCGGTTCAGCATCTCGGGCAGCAAATCTTCGAGCGTAAGATGCGCCAGCACGCTGTCGGTCACCGCCTGCAGCCGCCGGATTCTTTCCGCCGCATATTCGGCCTCGGCGCGCGCGGTCTGCTCCCGAGCCAATTGTTCGCGCTCCGCTTCAGCCTGCCTGCGTTCTGTAATGTCGCGGAGGATGACGGTGAAAAGCTTCCGGCCCCCGACTTCGATTTTCGAGATCGAAGCCTCGATCGGAAACTCCGCGCCGTCCGCGCGTAACGCCGTGAGCGCGGTGAGCCGAGCCATCCCGCCAGTTTCGCCGAATCGGAGGAACGCGTCGTCATGAGTGACGCGGAAGCGTTCCGGGATGAAGCGGTCGAGCGCCCGCCCCATGGCTTCGGCGCCCGGGCAGCCGAACATCCGCTCCGCCGCTTCGTTGAAAAGGACGATGCGTTGTTCTTCATCAACGGTGATAATCGCGTCCATGGCCGTGGAGACGATACCATTCAGCCGCTCCTTGCTTTCGAGCGACGACCGCTCGGCCTGCTTCTGATCATCAATGTCCGTGTTGGAGCCGAACCACTTGACGACCTTGCCGCCCGAATCCCTGAGCGCCGTGGCTCGCGTCTTGAACCAGCGATACACCTCGTCATTGCGGCGGATGCGGTACTCGACATCGAAAGGCTCGCCGGTTGCCACAGTCCGATTCCAGGCCGCAAACAAAGGCTCACGGTCGTCGGGGTGAACTTGCTGCAGCCAGTCGAAGCCGAGTTGCTTGGCTTCGGGGATGCCGGTGTAAGCGACAAACTGCGGGCTGATGTAATCACACGTTCCGTCGGCGCGACAGGTCCAGACAAGCTGCGGCAGGGATTCGGCCAGTTGGCGGAAGCGGCCTTCGCTTTCGCGCAGCGCCTCCTCAGCCCGCGTCCAATCGTCAATGTCCGCTAGCGACCCGGCCCAACGAACGATCCGGCCCTCCGCATCACGGGCCGGCAGCGCGCGGCAGAGGAACCACCGGTAACTTCCGTCCGCTCCCCGTATCCGGTGCCGGCTCTCGAATAACGTTCCTGATCGCATGGCGGCAAACCATCGGGTAATCACGTCCTCCGCATCGTCCGGATGGAATGCTCGGGCATAGCCCATCCCGGCGGTTTCTTCCGCCGTCATACCAGTGTAGGCGAGCCACTGGTCGCTGGCGAAGGTGTTGTTACCGTCCACATCGGACTCGAACGTGAGGCTCGGAACGGCCGAGATCATCGTACGGAAACGCAGTTCATTCTCGCGCGCCCTCTCTTCGGCGCGTATCAGGTCGTCAATGTCCGTGAGCGAGCCGGCCCAGCGAACAATCAGGCCCTCCGCATCGCGGCCCGGCTGCGCGCGGTTGAGGAACCAGCGGTAGTTTCCGTCCGCCGCCCGTATGCGGCACTTTCGCTCGAAGGACGCGCCTAATCGCACGGCGGCGCTCCATTGCGTCAATACGTCCTCGGCTTCTTCCGGATGATAGGCTCGGATAAAGCCCGCCCCGGAGCTCTCCTTCGCCGTCACACCCGTGTATTCGCGCCACTGGTCGCTGGTGAAGATGTTGGCGCCATCCGCATTGGTTTCGTACGTAAGGGTTGGAATCGCCGAGATCATTGTGCGGAAACGCAGTTCACTCGCGCGCAACTCCTGCTCGGCTCGTTTCTGCTCGGTGATGTCCTCGGTAAAAATAACAATACCGCCGATGGCGCCGTTGGCGGAGTACCAGGGCCTTACATCCCACCGCAGCCACTGGACAACGCCATCCGCCCGCACAAAGCAATCCTCGTCAGCCCGCACGACTTCGCCCTCCAGTGCGCGGCGATGCACAGCCTTCCATTGTTCCGAAATCTCGGGAAAAACGTCGTAATGGGATCGGCTTCTAATGTCTCCGTCTCCGAGATGGTAGTCCGCCATCCAGCGTCGGCTGACGGCAAGGTAGCGCATCTCACGGTCGAACATGGCGAGGGCCGCCGGCGCATGCTCGATGAATATTTGCAGTCTTTCCTGGCTCTCGCGCAAACTCTCTTCGATCTGCTTGCGCTCGGTGATGTCCGCCAGCACACCGATCATCCGTACCGGAGCGCCGTTACGCGACAATTCGAAATTAGCGGATAAATCCAACCATCGCAGCGCGCCGTCCTTGCGGCGGATGCGGTAAACGGTGTGGACCGGGCGCCCGGAGTTCATTCCGTCAGCGAGCGCCTGAACGAGCGTGGTGACATCGTCCTGGTGCACGTAATTCTCGACTAACTGCTGCTTGCTGAGCGCGCCGTCGGCGAAGGTATGACCGAAGATTTCGTACATCCGCTCGTTCTTCCAGACGGCGCGGTCGGCCTGCACGTCCCACTCAAAGATGCCCAACCCGGCTGCCTTCGACGCCAACGACAGCCGCTCCTCATGTTCGCGAAGCTTCTCTTCGGCCAACTTGCGCGCGGAGATGTCCTCGATGGCGCAGATGAAGTAATCCGGCGAGCCATCCGACTTGCGCGTCATGGAAGCAATCAGGTTGCCCCAGACTATAGAGCCGTCCTTGCGGTAGTAGCGCGTCTCCTTCAAGTAGGTATCAATCTCACCATCCAACATCCGCCTCATCGCCCTCAAGTCCGAATTCAGATCTTCCGGATGGGCGATGTCGGTGAAGGTCTTCGTCATCAACTCCTCTCGGGTGTAACCGACGATATCGCACAACCTCTGGTTGATCTCCAACCAATGACCATCCGGAGCGACGCGGGCAATACCGACAGCGTCGCTGTCGAAGATAGTTCTGAACCCCTCCTCGCTAACGCGGATCCCCTCGACGCTCTTCTGACTCTCGCGCCAACTCTCCATCTCATGGCAAGTGGTTAAAATACTTTTCTTTTGTTTGCCGACCATAAATCATCTTTCATCGAGGTATTCGGGTCCGCCTGTCAATATTTACGAACTTACCATTATTGTTATCGCTTGGCTATATTTCGGCGATTTTAGAGCGCAAGCCGTCCGTTTAACATCTTGTCATTACCAAAATCTTTTTAGTTTTGCGTAGAGCGGATTTCATATCAGTATACGGGTTAATAGAACGCGGATGACGCTGATAGAGCGGATTGACGCTGAATTTTGCTGATTTTATCTGCGCTGATCCGCGCTCGAATTATGACATGAGCGATTGCAGGATTGTCTGGCCCTTACGCAACTTTCCGTCGAAGCGATGAAGAGCGGCGCGCATGAGCGCCTCGAAAAAGATCGCGCCCAAGGAGCGGAATTTAACCTCTTGACTGCTTAAAGGCGCGATCCCCGGTCCTCGCCATTCAATCACGCCTAAGCGCGACCATCGGGTCGACCTTCGTCGCCCGCCGCGCCGGAATCCAGCAGGCAAGCAAAGCCACAACAATCAGCGACAGCGCGACGGCGCCGAAAGTCAGCGGGTCAGTCGCGCTCACGTCGTAGAGTTGACTCCGGAGCAGCCGGGCCAGTCCCAACGCGCCGGCCAGTCCCAGCGCCGCGCCGCCGAGGGAGAGTCGCAAGCCCTGGCGTAAAATCATCAGCTTCAGGTCTAGCGGCTCGGCGCCGAGCGCAACGCGGAGTCCGATTTCGCGCGTGCGTTCGGCGACGGCGTAACTCATCACGCCGTACAGCCCGATGGCCGCCAGCAGCAGCGCCACCAATCCGAAGCCGCTCACCGTCGCCGCGGTCGCTTTCGCCGCGGAGAGGGCGGTGTCCAGAAACACTGTCACGTCGCGCACGCCGTAGACCGGCAGTTGCTCGTCGAGAGCCCTCACTTCTTGCCGAATGCCGGCGATGACGCTTTCCGGATCGCCCGCCATATGCGCGATCAGCGTCATGCGACCGTCGTAGTTCTGCCAGAATGGCAGGAAGAAGTAATCGACCGGCGGCTCGTCCAACGTGATGTACTTGCCGTCCCGCGCCACGCCTGCGACTTCCAGCCACTGGCTCTGCTCGTCGCCCAGACGCATCCGCTTGCCGATGGGATTTTGATTCGGCCAGTAGCGACGCGCCATCGTCTCATTGACAATCACCACGCGCGGCGCATTCTCGTTGTCGCGTTCGGTGAAGGCGCGGCCCTGAACGACGGGCGTGTTCATCGTCTCGAAGTATCTGGGGCCGACGATGCTGTAACCGATGTTGAGACGGTCGTTAGCGGTCTTCGGGACGCGGCCTTCAATGGTGACATTCGCCGCGTTAAAGTACTGATCGAGCGGGAGCGGCCCGGCGAAGCTCGCCTGTTCGACACCGGACAGACTCTGCAATCGCTCGCCGAGTTGTTTGTAGAATCGGCGGCCCCGCGCTTCGTCATAGCCATGCAAACCGACGTTCACCGAAGCCATCAGCAGGCGATCCGATCTGAAGCCGGGATTCATCGTCTGCGCGTTGCGCAGGCTTTTGACCAGCAGGCCCGCGCTGACGAGCAACATCACCGAGAGCGCGACCTGCGCGACGACGAGCAGATTGCGCAGGTTGAAACGGCGGCGTCCTGCGCCGACTCCGGCCGTTTCGCCCTTCAGCG
>DATEMG010000453.1:0-15620 GCA_035275805.1 Blastocatellia bacterium | reverse complement strand
AGAGGAAGGTCGCCCGGCGGGGGGAAAAGAGATGTCACAATCGCCACGTGGCATGGGCTGGAAGCGCGCGCGCATGGCCGCAGGCGCGAGTGGCGCCGCTCGCGGCGCCCAAATTGGCGTTCAGGGAGCGACCGCGCCCGGGGCGCCCAAATCCCCGACCTTTGCCGGATTGTTTAAGGCCGGCATCGATTATTCGATAGATCCTATGGCTGACAATGGTCCCGGCTCCGAGGAGCCATTCGAGACATCAATAACCTGCCGCGACAGCGATAAAAAATACTGTCACAAGAAAAGCAGGTACAAGCCCAAAAGACCTTAGTCGGAATGGATAGACTGAAGTCTGTCCAAAACGGGAATTAAGGCGAAAAGACCAAAGTCTGGCCCACGAATAATGACAATAACCTTCGAATTGCGCAGCCCGGTCTCGAGACTAGCGACTATCGTCGCTGTTATGTGCGGCTGCGCAGCCTATATCAGTTTATCCGCGGCGCGGTTCGTTATTTCGGTGATAACTGATCCCGAGGCGCGGGCGGAGACGGCGATCATTGAAGGCGCCGCGAATTACTTTCCAAACTCAGCCTGGGCTCAAGCGCGAATGGCGTCCCGTCTCATCGAATCCGGCGTGGACCTGTCAGAAGATCACGAACGGACTGCGGAACGCGCCGTCTATTACTCGGCGCGCGCCGTGGCTCTCGCCCCCCGTAATTATGAATTCCGGATGCTGTTGGCGGCGGCCAAAGAGTTAAGCGGGGATTTGGCGGAAGCGGAGATGGAACTGCGCGCCGCCCTCAAACTGGCCCCGCATCAAGTAAACGTTCATTGGCGGCTGGCCAATCTGCTTCTCCGCGAAGAAAAGCTGGACGAGGCAGGCGCCGAGTTTCGATTAGCGAGCGAAGCTGATCCGGAGTTGTTAACACCGACACTCAACCTTTTGTGGCAGGCGTCAGACGGAAAGATTGAAACCCTCAACGCCGCAGTCGGCACCGCCCCCGAACCGCAACTGGCGCTCGCGCAATTCTTGATTGAGCGTGAAAAGTTCGAAGTGGCCGTGAAGATCGCTAACAGTCTCGACCGACGGGCGGCGCTCAATCTCCCGAATAGCGGCAAGCTGCTCGATTCGCTTATCTCAGCAGGCCGGATCGATCTGGCGAGCTATCTTTGGCGCAATCTCTCCGGCGCCGAATCCCAATCGCTAATGTGGAATGAGGGCTTCGAGACTCCCATCCGCAGTAATTTCGCTCAGTTCGATTGGAATCTGAGCCAAAGCAAGTACGCCAAGATTGGGATCACAACAGCGACCGCAAGGACTGGACAGGGTTCGCTCAGAATATCCTATAACGGCATCGACACAACCACTCTCGATAATGAAATCCGCCAACTGGTCAAAGCGCGGCCCGGCGCGCGTTACACACTGACGTGTTACGTCAAAGCGGATGGGCTGGTTACCCCCGGCGGGCCGCAGGTCGTCGTGACCTTACAAGGTTCCTCGACCCCCATAGGCGCCTCAGCGGCGATTGAAGCCGGTTCCTATGATTGGCGAATATTGACGGCGGACTTCGTCGCGCCACCCAACGCCCACGCCGTGGTCATTGCCATCAAACAAACGCCCCGGTTCAGTTACGTTGACCCGACAAGCGGGACGGCGTGGTTCGATGATTTCGTTTTGACAGAGCGATAACTTCTGCCCCCCCAGATGCTTGGTTTTGAAATGAGCGATTTGCTGGATAATGCCATCGCCGCCAGCTTAATTCTCGTCGTCATCTTCGCCGCATTGGCCCATGGCGTTGTGGAACCATGGTCAATCTTCGTTTTTGAATTGGCGTCGGTCGCTTTGGCGCTGCTCTGGGCGATCAAGGCTGTGGCCGACAGAAAACTTAGGCTGGTCATACCACAAACGATCTGGCCCCTGGGGGCGCTGGTTTTGCTCGGACTGGCTCAAAGCGTGTCGTGGAATGACGGCGCAGGCTTCAGGCAGAGCCTCTCGTTAGACGTCGAAAGCACGCGCGGAACGGTCCTGGTTCTCTGCTCTTTACTGACCCTATCAATCTTAGCCGCCAACTTTCTGAACAGCGAGGTCCGGCTGCTCACGCTGACCCAATTCCTCATCTTCTTCGGCGCGGTTATGGGAGTTTTCGGGCTCGTGCAGTATTTCAGCGGGAGCGCCGATGTTTACTGGACGCGCCACGCCGAGGCCTCCCCGTTCGGCCCATTCTTCAACCGGGATCACTTTGCCGGCTACATGGAATTGCTCATCGCCCTCCCGGTCGCGCTCATTGCGACGGGCTATGTCCGCGGAGAAAAGAGGATGGTGTACGGGATAGCCGCAATGTTTATGGGCGTGGCGGCGATTTTCACGCTCTCGCGCGGCGGGATGATAAGCATATTCGCCGAGATGATTTTCATCGCCGCGATGAGTTTCAGACGCCATCGCGCGATGACCGCCCCTAAGGAGCCAGGCAAAGCCCGAATAGTTACGGGCGTGGCGGCGGTCGCCGCCATCCTTGCAGCGATCGTGACTGGCGTGATCTGGATCGGCGCCGAGCCGGTCATCAATCGAATCGCGACCGGCGATCCGAACAGCTCTGACCTGAGCAGGACACAGACATTTTACCGCGTCCGCGGCGAAATCTGGGAAAACACATGGACGATGATACGTCACAACCCGTTGATGGGCGTCGGACTGGGCGCTTACGAAACAGCCTATCCGATCTACGCCCGGGAAAACGGAACGCAGGGAGTGACCGCGGAGGCCCACAACGATTACTTAGAAATTCTCGCCGTCGGGGGCGTAATCGGCGCAATGTCGGCCTTGTGGTTCATCTGGGCGCTCTTTCGGGCAATCGGGCGTGGCGTCCGCTCGCCCGACTCGCTGACGGCGGCGATAGCGCTCGGCGGCGGGGCCGGACTTTTCGGGATGCTCGTCCACAGCATCTTCGATTTCAATCTGCATTTACCAAGTCACGCAATGGTCTTTTTACTTCTTTCAGTGGTGATTTCAAACATAGGAGCGACGGTCGATGAACCGGTCAAGTCTGAACCCGCATATCTGTCCGTCGCCACAAGTCTTACTAGGAGGGCCTCGTCATGAATTTCAATAGATTATATTCTCGGTTTTACACAAATATAATTTCATGGGACGGGCAGCGGCGCGCGGCGTCTTTGGCGGCGCTGGCGCTGGCTGCGGCTGCCGTCTGCGCGTCTTCGATCAACGCGCAGCAGAGACGCGGCGAGACTCAGTCGGAGCAGCCTGCGATTCAAAGCGCGGCGTCCGAGATGGGGAACGCCAAAATCCTCAACGCCGAGGAGAAAGATTATAGGATCTCTGCGGGAGACGTCATACAGCTTCAGATCGAAGACGCCCCTGAACTTTCACACAATTACCGCGTGAGTTACTCAGGCTATATCGAAATGCCGGTGCTCGGCAAGGTAGAGGCGCAAAATAGAACCACCTTTGAGCTGGCCAGACAGATCAAAAAAGGATTACAAGACGAACAATACCTGAACACGCCGAGCGTCCTGGTCACCATCAAGCAGTACAACAGCCAGACGTTCTTGGTCCAGGGTTCGGTTCGCAGTCCCGGAGTCTATCAGACCGAAGGGCGACCATCGCTGCTGACGATGATCGGCGTGGCCGGAGGACTGACAGGCGATCACGGTTCGACGGTCTTCATTCTTCGCCCCAACAAACTTCAACCCAACAAAACAAAACGACCGGCGCAATTGGCGGACACCCAAATGTCGAGCTTACAAGATCAAACGCCTGATCCCGATCAGTCTACGCAAACCCCGGCGGGCGGGAGCGCTTCAGCGCCGGCCGAAGACCCCGACTATGAATTGATCAAGGTCAACATCAGCGCGCTCTATAAAGGACAGTTCGATCAAAGGGTGGAGCCGGGAGACATAATTAACATCCCGCGCGCGGACGTTTTTTACGTCTCCGGCGAGGTTAAGTCTCCGGGATCGTTCACATTGAAAGAAGGCACTACCCTGCGCCAGGCCGTCACGCTCGCCCAGGGCCTGACTTTCAACGCAAAGGCGTCGAGAGGCGTCATCTTTCGAGAAGACTCTGCGCTCGGCTCCCGGCAGGAGATCAAGGTGGACATCAGGGACATCATAAACGGCAAGAAGGATGACATTCCCTTGCAGGCCAACGACGTGGTCATTGTTCCTAACAGCCGAACAAAATCCATCGGCGGGATGTTGCTGCAGGCGCTGGGAGTAAACTCCGCAAGATTGCCCGTTCGCTATTGACCAGCGCGCGCAAAGGGCATTTAAAAAATAAGGAAGTAAGCAATGTCGGAAAATCGTCAAAATCTCGAACTGGCGCCTATAGCGAATCTCCCTACACATTTCCCACACAATTACCCCGAACCGCCGCAAAATGCCGGGAGCGGCGGTGGAAGCGAGGCTCTGCTCGCCCGGCTGCGCGAATGGCAACGGATAATCTACCGACACAAATGGCTGATTCTTTCCTTCATTCTGATAGCCCTTCCCCTGGCCACAATTCAAGCGTACCGGGCCAAGCCGATTTACCAGGCGACGACGACTATCGAGATCAGGCCCGAGACCAGCTCATTATCGAAGTCAGGAGACGTCCTCGTTGTCGGGTCGAATGACAGCACCAAGGCCGAAATCGTCATCATTAGGAGTCAGCCGGTCGTCAGGCAGACGATTACGAACTTGAATCTAGATAAGAACCCGCGCTTTTTGGACGTGACTACGAAAAGGTCTGTTCTAGAAGCGCTCATGTCGCTAAAAGGCGCCCAGCCCGAGCGGGAAAAGAAGCTCGCCCAGGAAGCCGCTAAACAAAGCGCCAATAATGCGGGCGCCGGCGAAATGAAGACCCAAGGCCCTGAACATGGCGGAACCGTCGCCGATCTAGCTGAAAACCCCCATAACGCCGAGGCCGAACGCAAAAGGCTGGGGCCTTACATCCAGACCTTGCTCGATAATTTGAACGTAGAGGGAATGCGAGACACACGGCTGATCAAAATCTCTTTCAGGCATACCGATCCGGAAATCGCCGCCGCCGTGGCCGACGGCGTCGCTTACAATTTCATGCAGTATAACTTCCAGGGAAAGACCGAACGTTTCAGAAGCGCCTCGGACTGGCTTGAAAAATCTACGCAAAAGCTCAGGGCCGAGGTCGAGAAGGCGGAGCAGAAACTGGTCGACTACGGCAAAGCGAATAACATCTTCTCACTTGAAGGAAAGGAAAACCTGACGACTGAAAAGCTGACGAAAATGCACGAGCAGGTCATGCGCGCCGAGTTCGACCGGATCGTTAAACAATCGCTGTATGAAGAGGTGAAAGTAGGCCGCGGCGCGCAATTGCCCGAAGCGTTTGCCGACCCCAAAACCGCAGAGGTGAGGAAGGCCCTCAACGACCTGGACGTGGAGGCCTCGCAACTGAGCGTCAAGTTCGGAGCGAAACATTTTAGAGTGCAGGAGATCCAGAAAAAAATGGCCACCCTCCAGGAGCAGATTAAAGGGAGCCAGTCAATGTTGGATGACAGGCTCAAGGCGGATTATGAACGGGCGGTCCGCGACGAGGCGAATCTCAGGAACGAGCTGGAGGTCGCCAAGAGCGAAGCCGTGCAGCAGAACCAGGCGTCCATCCAATACAGCGTCCTGCAGCAGGATCTGGAAACCGCCAAAGCGCTCTACACTGATTTTCTCAACAAAACCAGTCAGGCCGACATTCAACGCGCGGAACAATTCAACAACGTCCGTTTGATCGAATCGGCGGAGACGCCCGGCGGGCCGGTCGGGCCGAACCGCAGCCAAACGATCCTGCTCGCTTTCGTCATCAGCCTCGGCCTGGGCGTAGGCCTGGCCTACCTTATGGAGAACATGAACACCACCGTCAGGAATGTCGAAGACGTCAACCGCTTTACTCACCTACCCGTGCTGGGCGTCATTCCGATATTGACCGAGGCTATTCCTACCGGAAAGCGCAGCGGCATACGGAGTATTGAACTGCGGGCCGCGACTATGAAAGACGTCAATGATTCATTTGAACTGCTCGATGACGTTTCGGACAAGCCGGTACTCGCCGATTCGATGAAGGTGTTTTCGGCCGCCGCTGAGGCGTATCGAATGCTCAGGACCTCGATCCTTCTTTCCACGGCGGGACATCCGCCCAAAACCTTGATGGTCACCAGCGGACAACCGGGCGATGGTAAAACCACTACTGCTTTTAATATCGCTCTTGCGCTGACTCAGTTGAAGGCTGAAGTATTGGTCGTGGATTGCGACATGCGCAAACCCAGAATCCATAAGATGCTACAACTGCAGAAGGGCGAAGGCTTATCCACCCTCCTGGCGAGCGGCGGCGATCCTGATAAGTTCATTTATCGAACCCCTGTGCGTGGACTATCGGTCCTCCCCTGCGGTTATGTGCCCCCCAACCCTTCCGAACTTGTCAGTTCGGGAAGCATGAAAGAGTCGCTGCGCTCGCTGAGTGAGCGTTTCGATTATGTCATCATAGACGCGCCGCCGATGATCAGCGTAAGCGACCCGATAATCCTTTCGACCCTCGTAGACGGCGTAATCCTCGTGGTCAAGAGCGGAGAAAGCAAAGGCGAGTCGGTGCGCCGAGCATCTCAGGACCTTTCCTCCGTGGGGGCCAGAGTCCTCGGAGTCGCTCTTAATAACCTCAATATTCGTAAGGACGGCTATGATTATTACCGCAACTATCGCCAATACGTCGATTACATCGACCGTGACCCGAAAATCCACGTGGGGGAATAAATAGATGAAAAATGGAGAGCATATGATCTCGATGTTTAGTCCGCTCGCCGTCGTTGAGGCTGATCGGATAGGCGAAAATGTGGTGATTCGCGAGTACGCGATAGTCCGCCGCGGGGCGGTAATAGGGAATAACGTCGTCATACACCCATTCGTAATCATCGAAGACGGGGTCAGGATCGGCGACGACGTGGAGATCTTTCCGTCGGCGTATCTCGGTAAGCCGCCTCGCGGGGTCGGCGCCATGACCCGGCCGATGAACTTTACGGCCAAAGTGGACGTGGGAACCGGCTGCGTCATCGGCCCGAACGCCGTGATCTATTACGACGTCGAGATAGGCAATCACACTTTGATCAGCGACGGCGCGTCGATCAGAGAACAGAGTAAAATCGGCTCCCGCTGCATTATCGGAAGATACGTGACGGTAAATTACGCCACTTTGATCGGCGATAACGTGAAAGTGCAAGACCACACCTGGTTGGCGGGGAACATGCGAATCGGCGACAGGGTGTTCATCAGCGGTGGCGTGACTACGGCCAATGATAATTTGATGGGCGCCTCAGGTTACGACGAGGAGAGCATCGTCGGCCCGACAATTGAAAACGGGGTAAGGATTGGAGCGGGCGCAATAATCTTACCTAAAGTAATAGTCGGAGAAAATGCGCTGATCGCCGCCGGAGCGGTCGTGACCAAAGACGCGCCGCCGGGCCAAACCGCCAAGGGAATACCGGCAAGATTTATAACGAATAAAGATGCGACTTAGTTGATTCGAGCCCCGTCTTTTTTAACCACCTTCATCCTCCAATCCTTTTAGCAATCTGTCTTGCGATGCAAGAACAAACTATTATCCCCACTAAGGCGGAGTCTGAGCGTTTCGACCTTTTGATCGAAGCCGGGCGCGGCGCCAAGAACTACTGGCGCGACCTTTGGCGTTATCGCGAGTTGTTCTACTTCCTGGCGTGGCGCGACATCCTGGTGCGATACAAACAGACCGCGATCGGCGTAGCCTGGGCGCTCGTCCGGCCCTTTCTGACGATGCTGGTCTTCACATTCATCTTTAGCAGGGTGGCCAAGCTCCCAGCCCCCGGCTCTGTCCCCTACGCCCTGCTCGTCTTCGCAGCCATGCTCCCGTGGCAGTTCTTTTCGACTGCGCTTAGCGAGGCGAGTAACAGTCTGATCGGAAACTCCAACTTGATCTCCAAAGTCTATTTCCCACGACTGATCGTGCCGGCGGGTTCGGTCATCACCAGTTTCGTGGATTTCCTGATTACGCTTGGGTTGATGGCGGGAATGATGGTCTGGTACGGCTTCCTGCCGGACTGGCGGCTGTTGACGCTTCCGTTGTTTATGGCGCTCGCCTTCGGGTCCGCCTTCGGCGCAGGGCTTTGGTTATGCGCTCTGAACGTTCGCTACCGCGATTTTCGCTACATCGTTCCCTTTATCGTGCAGTTCGGCCTTTACCTTTCTCCGGTCGGCTTCAGCAGTAATATCGTGCCCGAAGGCATGCGGTTAATTTACGCGCTCAACCCGATGGTCGGCGTCATTGACGGATTCCGCTGGGCGTTGCTGCGAGGGCAATCACCGTTGGCGGGTTACGCAATAATCGCTTCCATACTCGTCACGTCAGTTTTATGTCTGTCAGGGATCTGGTATTTCCGCCGTACTGAGAAGACCTTTGCGGACATCATATGAGCAGTACCGGGAGCGTTAGCGACCGGTCGCTAACGCTCCCGGTACCGTACCGCGATTGAAATCGAATGTCTGACGTAGTTATAAGAGCCGAAGCCCTCGCTAAGAGATACCGAATCTCCCATCGACGCGAGCGGCGGGCTGACGGCTCTCCGTATGACAATATCCCGAACCACGAGGATTTTTGGGCGTTGAGAGACGTGTCCTTCGAGGTCAAGCAGGGCGAGGCGCTGGGGATCATCGGCCGAAACGGCGCAGGGAAATCGACCCTGCTCAAGGTCCTGAGCCGCATTACGGAGCCTACCGAGGGCAGGGCCCGCATCCGCGGCCGCGTCGCCAGCCTGCTCGAAGTCGGCACAGGCTTCCACCCCGAATTGACCGGGCGCGAAAACGTCTATCTCAACGGCTCCATCCTCGGGATGTCCAGGGCCGAGATCAGGAAGAAGTTCGACGAGATCGTCTCTTTCGCCGAGATCGCGCAGTTCCTCGATACGCCCGTGAAGCGCTACAGCAGCGGGATGTACGTGAGGCTGGCCTTCTCGGTGGCGGCGCACATGGAACCCGAGATACTGGTGGTGGACGAGGTGTTGGCGGTGGGCGACGTGGCGTTCCAGAGGAAGTGCATGGACTACATGAAGAGACTGGCGCGGAGCGGCATCACCATCATCCTTGTTTCGCACGACCTGTTCGCCGTCAAGACGATGTGCCGCCGCGTACTGGCGCTGTCGGCCGGAAGACTTAAGTTCGACGGCTTGCCCGCCGAGGGCATTGACCTCTACGAAAAGGATTCCCGATTGGAGGCCGATCCGTGGGCGGCGGGAATAATCGGAGAAGACATTGACCAATGGCCGATCATCATCCGTTTCGTGGAGTTGCTTGACGCGGATGGCTCCCCGCGCACGGTCTACGATTACGGCGAGCGAATGCGCGTGCGAATACATTATGAGTCGCGCAAGCCTGTCAGACACCCCAACTTCTATCTTGGAATACGGCGGCCAGACAATGTCGTGTGCTGCAGCTATAGCGCGGCGCGAGACGGCGTCACGGTCCCTTCCCTCGATGGAAGCGGCGTAATCGAATTGCTAACGCCGCCGCTACGGTTGGTCTCGGACCTGTACAGCACTTATGCCGGGGTTTGGGATCGTGAATTCAAAAACCTCTACTGCGGACAGATCGGGCCAAATTTCCATGTCCGCGATGAGGTGCTCAATCAACACTTCGGCGTTTTCCACGTGCCAGGCGAATGGCGGTGGGGCGTCAACGGCCATAAAAAAATCGGGAGTAGGGAGTGGGGAGTGGGGAGTGGGGGATAGGAAATAACTTCCTTGTTCCCTATTCCCGATTCCCCACTCCCCACTCCCGATGTTCTTCGGAGGAGAAATAAAAGTGGTTGGTATTGCCGTTGTCGGTTATGGATATTGGGGGCCGAACCTGGCCCGGAACTTCGCGGAGGCGGAAGGGGCCGCGGTGGTGATGTGTTGTGATTCCGATACGCGGCGACTCGCTCTCGCAAAGAAGCGATTCCCTGCCCTGATCTGCGCTACCGATTTTGAAGATGCGCTACGAAACCCGGACGTCAACGCCGTCGCCATCGCCACGCCGGTCCACACGCACTACGAGTTGGCCAAACGCGCCATCAAGGCAGGCAAACATGTCCTGGTAGAAAAGCCGCTGACGGCGCGCGTGGATCATGCGGAGGAGTTGGTCACGCTGGCGGAGAAGAACGGCGTGGTCCTGATGGTCGATCACGTCTTCGTTTACAGCCCTCCTGTGCTGAAGATGAAAGAACTGGTGACGCAAGGGAGGCTCGGCGCCCTGTTTTTCATTGACAGCGTTCGCATCAACCTTGGGCTGTTCCAGCACGACGTCAACGTGGTATGGGACCTCGCGCCGCATGACCTTTCGATCGTGGACTACCTGGTGGAGCGGCTGCCGGTCTCACTCTCGGCGTACGGCGCCATACATGCCGATCACGAGATCGAAGACGTCGCCTACCTTAACCTCGATTACGGCGACGGCCTGATCGCCAATTTCCACGTGAACTGGCTCTCGCCGGTCAAGGTTCGCCAGATGATCATCGGCGGGAGCGAACGCAGCCTTATTTATAACGACCTGGATGTAGACGAGAAGATCAAAGTCTACGACCGCGGCATCGAGATCGGCGAGGATATGGAGCAGCGGCGCAAGACGCTGATCAGCTATCGCAGCGGCGACGTCTGGGCGCCGAACCTGGCCACCCGCGAGCCCCTGTCGCGAATGGCCGAGCATTTCGTCACGTGCGTTAAGACCGGCCAGCGGCCGGTGTCTGACGGCAAGTCCGGATTGCGCATCGTCAAAATCCTCGACGCGGCGCAGCGCGGCATTAAATCCCTGAATGGACGGGTGAACATCTGATCATGAATTTACGCGACAAAACAGTTCTGATTACCGGCGGGTGTGGGCTGATCGGCTCTCACATCGCCGACCAGCTCATCCGCGACGAGCGGGTCGGGATGGTCATAATACTGGACAACCTCAGTCGCGGGACGCTCCATAACATTGAGTGGGCTCGGCGACATGGCAATGTCGAGTTGGCGCAAAAGGACATCCGCAGCTTCGACGACATCAGGCCATATTTCGATGACGTCGACGTGGTCTTTCACCTGGCCGCCATCCGAATAACCGCCTGCGCGGCCCAGCCTCGCGAGTGTCTGGAGGTGATGATTGACGGCGCTTACAACGTTGTCGAGGCTTGTGTGCAAGCCGGCGTAAAACGACTGGTGGCTTCCAGTTCGGCGTCGGTTTACGGGGCCGCCGACAGCTACCCGACTACAGAGGAGCATCACCCTTACAACAACCGCACCTGGTACGGCGCAGCCAAATTGGCTAACGAAGGTCTGTATCGTTCCTTCAACGACATGTTCGGCCTGCCTTACGTCGCGCTGCGTTACTTCAACGTCTACGGCCCGCGAATGGATGTGTTCGGGAAATATACCGAGGTTCTCATTCGCTGGCTCGACTGTCTTGACCGGGGCGAGCGCCCGAAGATTTTCGGAGACGGCCAGACCTCAATGGACTTTGTCTACGTAGAGGACGTCGCCCGCGCAAACATCCTCGCCGCCAAGAGCGATGTGGTGGATGAAGTCTTCAATGTCGCCTCAGGCGCTGAGACGACGCTGTTGGAATTATTGCAAACGCTGCTGAAAGTTACCGGGCGGACCGACGTTCAGCCCGAGTTCCTGCCCGAACGCGCAATCAACCCGGTTCCCCGCCGACTTGCCGACATAACCAACGCGGAAAAAAAATTGGGCTTCATCGCCCGGGTCGATGTGGAAGAAGGTCTACGCAGGCTCGTCGAGTGGCGCAGGCAGGTCATCTCAAACCATCAATACGCCGATTACGCCTTGGAGACAACAGCGGCTGCGGCCGTGGAAGCGAGTTCTTAACGATGATCCCGATTACCAAACCAGTAATGGGCGACGAGGAATTGGAGAGCGTCCGAGAAGTCATTGAAAGCGGATGGTTAACCCAGGGGCCGCGCGTGGCGGAATTCGAGCGCCTTGTCGCGGAATACGTCGGCGCCCAATACGCCGTGGCCTGCAGCAGTTGCACTACCGCGCTGCACCTGGCGTTACTCGCCCTCGGCGTCGGGCCGGGCGATGAAGTGATTGTGCCCTCGCTCAGCTTCATCGCCACTGCGAACGCCGTCCGATATGTGGGCGCGACGCCCGTATTCGCCGAGGTGGACTCGCTCACATACAACCTTGACCCCGCCGACGTCGAGTGGCGCGTCAACTCGCGCACTAAGGCGATAATGGTCGTTCACCAGATAGGACTGCCGGCTGACATTGACGCCTTCCTCGAAATCGGCCGTAGACATAACCTGAAGGTTTTTGAGGACGCCGCGTGCGCTCTCGGTTCGCGTTACAAGGACAGGGCGGTTGGGGCGCGCACGGAGATGGCCTGTTTCTCCTTTCATCCCCGTAAAGTTATTTGCACGGGCGACGGCGGAATGATCACTACAAACAATCCGGAATACGCCGAGCGTCTCAGATTACTCCGGCAGCACGGGATGAACGTCTCGGACACGGCGCGGCATAACGCCCGCAATGTGATAATTGAGGAATATCCGGTCGTGGGCTACAACTACCGGCTCACCGATCTGCAGGCGGCCGTCGGCATCGAACAGATGAAGCGCATCGATTACCTGGTGAGTCGCAGAGTGGAATTGGCGATGCGATACTACCGCCTCTTGTCAGAATATCAGTGGCTGCTGCCCCCTTACGTCCCGCCCTACGCCGATCCGAATTTCCAGTCCTTCGCCATCTCGCTCGAGGATGACTGCGCCGTTACGCGAGACGGCGTGTGGCAAACATTACTGGACAACGGAGTGGCGGCAAAGCGTGGGATCATGGCTATTCACCGAGAGCGTTCTTACACTGAAACCTACGGCCATCAAACCTTGCCCGTGACGGAGAAGGCCAGTGACAGTTCATTGCTTCTGCCGCTTTATCCACAAATGACCGAGGCTGAACAGGATCACGTCGTGGCGGCGCTTGGAAAAGCGCTGCGCTCGTAGAAAGTTATGATTGAAAACCTTGAACAGGGCGTTGAAAGTCGCGAGGGACATTCCCTAGTTAAAGCCGTCCACGGATTGCGGGAATCGGCGCCGGACCCGGAATTCCAGATTGAACTAGCTGAGCACTTGCGCGGCAAGTACGACCGCGCAGGTCTGCTCGAACTTTACGCGCGCTTTGCGCTGGGGGACGGCGACTTCGACACGTTGATGAGGCGAGCGATATGGCGCGCGCTGGCGCTGCGGGTCGGACACGGGCTTAGCGTTGGCAGCGGCGTCGGTTTTAAACATATGGAGACCTTCGAAGTCGGCGACGGGGTTTTCATTGGCGCTCAGACCTATATACAGGGACGGATCAACGGCCGGTGTGTCATCGGCGATCACGTGTGGATCGGCCCGCAATCCTATTTCGACGCCCGTGACCTGATTGTGGAGGAATACGTCGGTTGGGGGCCGGGGGCTAAAGTCCTGGGTTCGACCCACGTCGGGACGCCAGTTGAGATTCCGATCATCCAAACAGACCTTGAAATCAAACAAGTCAAGGTCGAGGCCTGGGCCGACATCGGCGTAAACGCCGTAATCCTGCCCGGCGTAACAATCGGAAAGGGAAGCATAGTCGGGGCCGGCGCGGTAGTGACTGAAGACGTGCCTCCGTTCGCTATCGTGGCCGGCGTCCCCGCAAGGTTTTTACGCTGGCGAGAACGTGAGGCCGATACGGCGCCGCGCGCGTAAGCAAGCGGCCGCCTCTGAAAAGTGAAAGCATGAGCCAATCAACAAAGAGTTCTCAAATACAGGAAGAGTTGGATTACCGCGCGGCGCTGGCCGACTGTTTTATTGACTTGAGCGAAGGCTGTATTTTCAACCATGCCTATGATGACGCGCTCAAATACATCGAACTTGCCACTCACTTTTACAATAATCTGACCGGTGATTTGTCATCGTTGCGCGTTGAAACAGGTTTGCGCGCCCTCGCCAATTTAATTCCAAATGAACAGAAGAAGTCGCAGGTCGAGTCTGTCGGCCCTTCCAGCAAGCCGGTTTGTCTCCACGTAATGAATGAAGCGTCCGCCTTCGGCGGGCTTATCTCGACGGCGACTCGATGGATAAAAATCGACGGCGCCGCAAGGATCCACAGTGTCGCTCTTCTATCCCAACAGTTGCCGGCGCCGGCTGAGCTGGTTCAGGCCGTCTCAGAGAGCGGCGGCGAGATATACATCGCTGACCAGAATTCATCTCCCTTTCAGCGGGCCGCGTGGCTGAGGAACCTGGCGCGCAAGGTGGCGACGCACGTGGCGCTGCACATTGATTCTTGCAGCTTGATCGCCGCGATCGCTTTCGGCAGTAAGGGGGGACCGCCCGTGCTTCTGGTCAATCATCCAGGACATATGTTTTGGGTCGGCGTATCAGCTGCCGACTTCGTTGTGAATGTCCGCGGATCGCAACTGGAGACACATTGGACGAAGGTTCACAGAGGGGCTAATAATTGTTTGACCATTCCGGTCCCACTGCTGGAACCTGAAACTTCGCATCAGGCGGAAATTGACCGCGAAGAAAGAAAGTCGAGAGCAAGGGAAATCCTCGGCGTCCCGAAAGATTCCATCCTGATCATGACGTCCGGCGCCTCTTACAAATTCCGCCCCTTGGGAGAGATCGATTTTCTTAAAACCTGTCAGGAGATACTGGAAGCCGTTCCGGAGGCTTATTTACTGGCCGCAGGCGTTATTGAAGACGATCGATGGCGAGACGCGTCAAATAAACTGGGTTCCAGATTGCGGGCGTTGGGCAGCCTTCCCCAGAGTAAGATTGCGATCCTTCACCAGGCCTCTGATGTGTATGTTGAAGGCTTCCCATTCGGTTCGACGACCGCGCTGCTCGAAGCGGGATTGCAAGGACTTCCGGCGGTGCTCTCGCCGGCGGAATGCCCGCCGCCTTACGGGACAGACGGCGTTGCGTTGGACGACACACTCGAACGCCCCGCCAGTATTGAGCGTTACAAACTGGAAGTGATAAGGCTGTGCGAAAATCCGGCCGAGCGAGCCTCCGTCGGTATGAAGTTGCAAAAATCGGTTCTCGCGCATCACACGGGAGATGGCTGGCGGCGGTATCTCACAAATGCGATTCAGGCGCTGCCGCCGGAGCATCGCCTTCATCTACTACAAACGCCGGTGAGAACTCCGCCTGCGATTTATGAGTACTGGTGCGATTTCCTGGCGACACAGGAGCCGAGCAGAAGCGTTCTTGAAGATCGTATATTCTGCGCTCTTTCCGTGGGATTGCGGCCGAAGATCACGCCAAAGATGAAATCGGCCTGCAAGAAAGCCGAGCGCGTCAGGGGGAGCAGAACTATACCGCTGCCGCTCCTGTCATTGCTGTGCAATTACTGTCTGGCTCTGCTTCCCTTATCGCTGGCTCGCATTGTCTTCCGGACGGTCAAGTTTTTCTTCCTCGGAAGGTTGACTGATAGGATGCGCAACAAGTTAGCTCGTCTGTTTCGGAGAACCAAGGATTCCCAGGCGCACTTCGAACACCAATATCGTCATATCCAGGAAAACAACCGGTGGTTCGACGCCGCAAACCAGGTTGCGCAGTACGGGGAGGCTCGCCGGATCAGTACCGCGAGCGGTAG
>DATEMG010000452.1:0-5956 GCA_035275805.1 Blastocatellia bacterium | reverse complement strand
TCTTATCGGCGAGCAAGGTTCGTTTCACGTGTTGAACAATTCGCAGTTCTTTTTTTAACCATGTTTCTCTTCTATCTCATAGACACGCTTATGCCTATGGCTTGGGAGACAAACTTAACCTCATTAGGCTTTAGCCGGCAGGGCTTGGAGTCTCAGCTCTGCCGGCTAAAGCCGGGACTCTAAACGCTGTCTTCCAACGTTTGTAGTTAAACTGAATATCGCCAGAAAAAAATGCTAAACACAAGAAAACTTAGTTTACAGACTATTGATAGATAATTTCTTCAGGCGCATGAAACCGGGCATGAAATTTTTGACGATACGATTTAAGAGAGAGTGAGCCTTCGGTCAGCTGATTTGAGGCATTACGAATGTCAAACTTGCTCAGCGAAGGCTCACGGTTCTCTGTTAATTTGCTCCCTTTTCGGATGTTTTACGCGGGCGCAGCCTCTTTCACCCGGTCGTCAATCAGTTTGCTCATT
This sequence comes from Blastocatellia bacterium, assembly GCA_035275805.1. GTDB lineage: Bacteria > Acidobacteriota > Blastocatellia > RBC074 > RBC074 > JAJVID01. Next base: position 5,477 of record DATEMG010000452.1, on the reverse strand, counting down.
TCGGCCGTCAGGCTTTCGCGGCTGGCGAAGAGGTCCCAGACCATCGCGTTCGACGCCGAAGGGTTATCGCAAGAGATGCGCTGGGCCAGACGAAAGCGGTCGATCGGGCTAGGGTGCGTGTCGTCTTCGGTCGTCGGGCGAGTAATGATGTCGTTGATCTGGTTCTCGATCATCTGCTGATCAAATGTCTCCGGCGTCACTTGGAGTTGGTAGAGGTTGTTCAGATCGCGGCGGGCCTGGGCGGCCTCCTCGATCTCCTTCGACGCGACGCTGTTGAATTCGACTTCGCGGCGGATGACGTGGCGCAGCCCCTCCTCGAAAGATTCGGCGCCGTAGTTGCGCACGGCCACGCGGTCGGCCAGTATTTCCTGCAACCGAGTGGCGCCGTGGGTGATGCGACGGAAGATGAAGTGGTAGACGCGCAGGAACTGGAAGGCTATGTTCCACCATACAGCCTGGCCAGCCAGCGCCATCGCATAGGCGAACTTAGACATATCCTGTCCTACGCGCAGCGCCACATCGCCGCCCGCCGTGTCGCGGTGTGAAAAATGGCCGTATTCGTGCGCCAGCACCGCTCTGAACGCGTTCTGCCTCATTTCGTTCAACGCTCCCACGCCGAGGATCAGAATCCGCCTCGCGCGGTCCTGCAATTTCTCGCGGAAGCGGCCCTTCTCGTAAACGGCCAGGTCGCAGCCGGGCGTGACGCGGATTTCGTCAATCGGGCGTGTGCCGACGGCCTGCGCCACCTCGCGCGCCAACGCCCACAGCCCCGGCGCCTCTTCGGGTTTCAACGCGCGGCCCGGGTCTTCGCTTTCGATTTTGATGAACAGCGAGCGGATCATCTTGTAAATCGTCACCACCGCCGCGACGGCCACGATCAGCGCGAGCTTTATCGGTATTTGCCCGATCATTAAGAAGCCGTAGAAGATCGACCCCGTCACCCCCAGCACCAAAAATATCACCACGGGCAGCGAGATGTAGTAATAGACGCCCGCGACGTTGATCAGTCGCTTGTACAGGCTCCGCAAAGAAATCTCTTTCGCCCCGGTCGCCCCGTTCGGATCGGCCTCCTCGATCGAGCGCAGAGTGAGGTTCGAGAAAAGCTTGCCAAGCGCAAACAGCGCCACCAGGCCGACGATCCACGCCCCGACCAGATAGAGCGAGTAGTAAAAGTAGCGCCATGTTTGAGCGCGTGTGTGAACGCCCGAGTCCAGGAATTGTTGCGCGGTTTCGGCTGACAGCCCCAGATTCTGCGCTTTTTTGATCTCTTCTTCCGCCTTCACCCAGTCTTCGTCGTGGGCGGCGAGAAGCGCGAGGAAGAAATGCGTCTGCATCAGATCAGGGTGATCGGTGGCGAGCGCATTCGCCGCCGCGCGGACTTCCTTAACGTTGTCCTGTTTGAAGGCGATCTGCGCCACTAGCACCGCGTAGTATGGGTCATCGTTGCGGTTCTGAGCTTGATAGGCGGCCAGCGCGCTTTTGGCCAAATCCAGCGCGCGCTGCTTGTCATACTCCGACGATTGTTTGTCTCCACCCGGCTCGTCCAGAAATTGCGCCAGCGCGGCCGTGTTTTCGGGCGAAGGATTCATTCTGTTGGCGCGTTCGAGGTAGGACATCGCCTCATCGGTCTTCCCCGAAAGCGCCAACGCCGATCCGAGGCGGCGGTAGACAGGATCGAAGCTCGGCGCCTGCTCCATCACCTGTCGATAGAGCGTCGTCGCCCGCTCGTAATCTTGGTTGTCGAAAGCTTCCGTGGCGGCTTTAAAAATTTCGACGGATTTCGGAGCGATTTTCTCAAGCCTTTGCCAAATGACCCTCTCGCGATTCATGTCGCGGCCCGGAGCCTTTTGGGATGGCGATTGCGGCCGGCCCGGCTGAGCGAAGGACAGAGCGGCGAGAATAACAGTAATAACGGTCAAGAACCTCCTGGACGTGATCTGGCGCATAATTTTCTCCTATGCTTTCGGCGGAATGGGCTGCGTTCAAGTGGGACGGATTTTAGGCTGTCCCGTCCCTATTTTATGCCAATAAAAAGGGAAGCAAAAAAGACAAAAAGGGCAAAAATGAAAATAAAGGCGGAGATTTCAGGCTTTTCGCGATTTTTGTCCTTTTTGTCTTTTTCGTTTCCATCTCGATAATCATACTGAGGCCTGACGACGGGTCTAACTGTAGGCTAAATGTGCTTCGACAGCAATCGCAGCAACACATGCTCGACCTCGCGGCGGATCGATTCGTTCGCGTAGCCGATCCAAGATACGTCGGTCGTCGTGTCGAGCGGGGCGTCCAGCGGGCGCCCGCGCCCGTCGGTGACGATCACGCCCGCTTCTTCGGCGATTAAGGCAGTACAAAGGTCGTAAGGGTGGCAGGCATGACCGGCGGGCTTGCCCTCGCGTTTGAATCGTTCGTAGAGCAAACCTCGCGCGTCGAGGAGCATCCGGTCGCGCCCCGTCATCAATTCGTAAAGCTGGCCGCCGGTCGAGAGGTACTGGTCGTCGAACATGGCGGTCTTGCTCGCTTCGAGTCCGCCGATGATTTCGCGCGCAAGGCCTTCTTCGATGGCTGCGAAAATCTCCTTGCCGCCGGGAAAAGGATGGAAGACCGAAGCGAAGCCTTCCTTGATCGAAGGCGCGCCCGAAGGCCGAGGCCGAAACGAAGTCCGCTCACCTGTGATCAGATTCGTCGTCTCGCCGCGCGCGCCGCGGCCTCGAATCGCCAGGAGCGTATCAGCCACGGCGGCGCGCGTGGTAGGGATTTCAACCTGAACGGCCACGTCAATGTCTCGGAGCGAAGTCTCGTCTCCCTTGTTCGGCGCCAGTCCCGCAAGCCACCATGCGCTGCGTTTGTTGTACATGATCGGGCGGGTGCCGTCTATCGGGTCGACGATCAATCGCGCCGCCGCCCTGTCAATCGGAGTCCCGGCGGGAAAGATGAGCGGCTGCTCGTCGTTGACGCCTTCGCAGATCAGCGCGAATGAAAGCGCCGGCTGCAAGTGTTCAACCAGCGCGGGCAGTAGCGCCGTTTCGACCGAACGGTCTATGACATAAATCTTGTCGGCGGCGGTCTCGAACGCGATTGCGGAGAGCGATTCGGACGATTGCCGCTGCAACTCGCGCAGGACGTGATCGCGCACGATTTCGCCGACAGCCGCTAATCGCCGGCACACATCTTCATGGTCATATTCCATCAAATCCTCCGAAAATCAGTTCGTAGTCCCGCCCTAAGGCAGAAGGGTCGGGCGCAGACCCATTCCGTGACGCCAAACCCTTCAGCCTGAAGGCGGGACTACGAACTGCGCTTTTCATTATTTCAGGGCCCCACTGTGTGAGTGAAATTTCCTCAGCTAAAACGTGGCGGCTTTGACCGGAGGTCACGCCGCGTAACAGAAACGCCACATTCAACCGCCCGCGCGTCTTGGCGCCAATCGCCGTTAAGAGATAGGCCTGCGCGAAGTTGCCCAGGCCGCGGGCTCGCTGGCACGGTCATTGCGGAACTTCTTTTTCATGAGGACGCAAGACCTGGAAAGCGAGCTAAAGATAATTTGCGGCTGCGCGCTGGCGATAACCGCCGTCTGGTTATGCGCGCTGATCGTGGCCCCCCGCGCGCTGCGGAAGACTGACGAAACGGTGACGCTCGATTCCAACTCCCGTACAGCCTCTGTCTCGCCGCCCGCCATCTCTTCAGCGCCGTTGCCGGCGGCCGACGGCGATTTGGAAATCGTCGGCGACCAGATTGCGAAAGCCATCGTTCACCTGAATCGTGGGAGGCGCGAGGCTGCCTTGCATGCGCTCAATCAGGCGCAGAGCGCTTCGCGGCGGGCGCTCGCGAGTCGCCCCGTTACAGACACAGACAAGGTCAATGAAAGGCTAAAACTGGCATTGCGAGAAACTGAACAGGCGCGACGCCAGATCGCGCGCGGGAAGTCAGGCGCGGCGGCGCTGGCGTTGCGCACACTGGCCCGTCAACTCGACGCCGGGTGATCTCCCTTAACCTTCGGTTTCGCCCTTCTCCGCCATCTCATCTTTGACGCCGAAGCGCTCGGCCATCCGGTAGAGCGTGCGCCGGTCAATGCCCATGACTTCAGCGGCGCGGGTGCGGTTGCCGCCCACCACCTTGAGCACATGCAGAAGATAGCGACGTTCGAGTTCTTCGAGCAGCGGCAGATCGTCGTAGAGGGCGGCGAGCGGCGAACGGGCCGCAGCCAGCGCTTCTTCGGACTGTAGTTTAGGCGGCAAATCTTCAGGGGCGACCTCCGCCCCGCGCGAACGCAACGCCGCATACTCGACGGCGGATTCCAACTCGCGCACGTTGCCCGGCCAATCATAGGCGACCAGGACTTTGACCGTCTCTTCTAAAAAACTCAGCGGGCGGCCGACATTATCCCGCGACGCCCGCAGGAAGCGTTCGGCCAGGAGCGGGATGTCGCTCCGCCGCTCGCGCAGCGTGGGCGGGCGCAGCGTAAACACGTTCAGGCGATAGAAGAGGTCTTCGCGGAAGCGCCCCGCCGCCACTTCTTTTTCGAGGTCGCAGTTGGTCGCGGCGACGACTCGCGCGTCCACTCGGACAGGCCGCGAAGCGCCTACGCGCCGAATCTCTCCCTCCTGCAACGCGCGCAACAGTTTGACCTGCAGGGCCGGGCTGGTCTCGCCTATCTCGTCCAGGAAGAGCGTCCCGCCTTCGGCCTCTTCCCACAACCCTTTGTGATCGGCGACCGCGCCTGTAAAGGCGCCGCGCACGTGGCCGAAGAGTTCCGCTTCGAGCAGCGTTTCGGTGAGCGCCCCGCAGTTGACCGGCACGAACGGGCGCGAGGCGCGGTCGCTGTGTTGATGAATCGAGCGCGCCACCAACTCCTTGCCCGTGCCAGACTCGCCGATGATCAAGACCGTCGACCGGGAGCCGGCGACCCGCGCGATCTCTTTATAGAGCTCGAGCATGGCCGGCGAGCGCCCTATCAGACCGGCCATGCCGGCTCGCTCATGTTTCGGGCGATCGGCTTCGGACGCCGCCACGTCGCCCTTGCCCGACTCTTCCGAGCGTTCCAGCGCCCGCCGCGCGACGGCGATGATCTCTTGAACTTTGAACGGCTTCGAGATGATGTCCCAGACGCCTTCGCGCGACGCTGCCACGGTCGTGTCGAGCGCGCCGAAGCCGGTGATCAACACGACCGGCGCCCGGTCGCGCATCTCGCGCAGCAGGTCGAGGCCGGACATTTCCGCCTCAAGGTTGATGTCGCTCACCAGCAGATCGAACTTCTCCTGTGCCGCCAACTCGAGCGCCCGCTCCGGCGTCTCGGCGGTATCGGCGCTCCAGCCCTGCGCTGTGAAAAGCTCGCGCAACAGGTTGCACGAGGCCCGATCGTCATCAACCACCAAAATTCGCTTCATAACATTCTCGTGTGCCGTACTTGAATAGTCTGTAAACTAAGTTTTCTTGTGTTTAGCGGTTTTTTCTGGCGATATCCAGTTAAACTACAAATGTTG
>DATEMG010000451.1:0-3924 GCA_035275805.1 Blastocatellia bacterium | reverse complement strand
CCAATTGCGTGATCGCGCGCCACAAGTGGTATTCGGTGACGAGGACCTCGGCCTTCGAGTGCGCAAGCAGGGCCACGTGCTCCGGCGCGCTCAATTTGTAATCGAGCGGAACGAGAACGCCTCCCGAGTAAAATACCGCATAAGCCGTGATCGGCCAACACGACTGGTTTGTCATGATGATCGCCGCTCGCGAGCCGGCTTTGAACCCGCGATCCTGCAGGAACTTCGCCATCGGCGTCGCGGCCTCTTTGAATTCGCGGTAAGTGAGCCGGTGGTTTTCGCGCTCGCGGTCGGCTTCGATAAGACAGGTTTCGCCGGCGAATTTATCGACCGCCTCGCTGAGGGCGGAGCCGAGCGATTGGTGCCTGGACAGGTCAATCATTTCAAAGCCGCGTTTGAATCCTTTCTGCGAGAGTGCGGAAGTCACTCACGCCCTGTACTTCGTAATCGGGCAGTTCGATGCTGAAATGGTTTTCGAGCCGCGTCAAGAGCTCCAACGCCTGCAAAGAATCAATGCCCAGTTTCTTAAAGAAATCGTCGTCGGGAGAGAGTTGCTCGCGCGAAACCTTGAAATGCGCCGCCGCGAGGTCAAGAATTTCATTAATGATTTGATCCGGGGTCCGCATAAAATTTACTCCGAAATTAAGCTATTCTCCAGTCGACCACAGAATCCTTCAATATGCCCACCGCGCCAGCACACAGCCTGAAGTGAACCCCGCGCCAACGGCGGCGAACAAGACCATGTCGCCTTTCTTCAACTTGCCGTCGTCAATCGCGTCGCCGATGGCCAGTGGGATGGTCGCCCCGGTCGTATTGCCGTACTTGTGGATGTTCTTGATGACCTTGTTTTGGTCGAGGCCGATCTTGTTGGCGGTTGCGTCAATGATCCGCAGGTTGGCCTGGTGGGCGATGAACGCGCCGATGTCGGCGCCGAGCAGGTTGTTCCTCTCCAGCATCGACCGGCTCAGCTCTTCCATCTTGCGCACGGCGTATTTGAATACCGCCTGGCCGTTCTGATGGACGTAATGCATCTGCTTGTCGACGGTCTCGCGAGAGGACGGATTGAGACTGCCGCCGCCGGGCATATACAAATGTTCTCCGCCCGACCCGTCAATCTCGTGACGGTAATCCAGGATGCCGTAACCCTCTTCACCCTCGGCGCAAGGCTCAAGCAGAACCGCGCCCGCGCCGTCGCCGAAGAGGATGAGCGTCGTGCGGTCTTCGGGATTCAGAATACTGGTCATCACATCAGCGCCGACGATCAGGACCTTGTTATGCTGGCCGCTCTCGATGAACTGCGCGCCGGTGGTCAGCGCGTAGAGGAAAGATGAGCAAGCGGCTGAAACGTCGAAGCCCCATGCGCGAGTCGCGCGAATCTTGTTTTGAATCAGGCATGCGGTGGATGGGAAGAACATGTCGGGCGTGACAGTCGCGACGATTATCAGCTCGATCTCATCGGCCTCGATGCCGCGACGCTTCAACAGGTCGTCTACAGCCTTGATGCCCAGCTCGGACGTCGACGTCCCTTTTTCGACCCAGTGGCGCTCGTGAATGCCGGTGCGTTCGACGATCCACTCGTGGTTGGTGTCTATCATCTTCGACAGGTCGTAATTGGTAACGACGCGCGGCGGGACGTATCGGCCCAACGCTGTGATCTTCGCTCTTCGCCTGTTAGCCATGTCTAAGCTCCTTTGAGGGTGTGGTCGGTCTACTTTCGACCAGAAACCGGATTATGGCAAGTAAGGAAGCGCATCGGAGCTTTCGACGAACTTGCGCAGCCCGGCTTCGACGGCGGGTCTGGTGAACAATTCGCAGAAAATTTCAATCTCCTGACGCAATTCGGCGTATGGAATCGGTTTTATAAAACGCTTCGCCGCCGCGCTCGTCGCGCGGTCGAATTTTTTGACCTGCTCCGCCGTGAACCGCGCGACCTTGAGCGCGGCGCCTTCGGCCACGACCTGGCTGATCAATCCGACGTTCTGAGCTTTCGTCGCGTTGAAGCTGCGCCCCGTCAACAGCAGGTCGCGCACGACGGCGTTCCCCAGATCGCGCTTCAGGCGCGGAACGCCCCCGAAGCCCGGGATCAAACCAAGACGCAATTCGGGAAAACAGAAACGCGCAGTCTTGTCAGCGATAATCAGATCGCAGAGCAGCGCAAGCTCGAACCCGCCGCCGAAAGTGACGCCATGAACCGCCGCGATTGTGGTGAGCGGCGAAGCGTCAATCACGTTCGCCACACGATGAATTCGGTTGAGGAAATCGCGGACCAGCGGCGCGGCCTTGTCGTACCCCATATCTTTCGCGCCAAAGTAGAGCTCGCGTAGATCGGCGCCGGCGCAGAAGCCGGCTTTCATTGAACTGTAAATTATCAGCGCATGCGCTTCGTCCTTCAGCGTCTCGTGAGCTTCAACAAATTTCTCGAGCTCTTCGTTGGTTTTTGCGCCGATCTCATTGCAAGGCTCTCGATGCAGAGCAAGTTCGATGCAGCCGTCACTCAGTTCCCACGATAGAGTTTCGCCTTGAAAACTTTTCATGCCTTTTCAGTTGTTTTTTGGTAGAGCGCGTTGACCTCGCGCTCGAAATGGGCTGCGATCGCATCGCGCCGCAATTTGCCGTTAGCCGTCAACAATCCGCCCTCGATCGTCATCGGCTCCTTATCAATGTGGAAAGCGCGGATGCGTTTGTAATGCGGCAATTGGGCGTTGACCGTCTCCAGGGCCTTCTCGACATGTTGATGACCGACGTCGCCGGTGATGAGCGCAGTCAGGAAACCTCGCCCGTTGCCCATCACCACGCAATGCTGCGCCCCGGCAAGGTTGAACAAGACCTTTTCTTCGATCGGTTCGGGCGCGATGTTGTGGCCCGAATTGAGAATAATCAGGTTCTTGATGCGGCCGACGATTGCCCAATTGCCATTTTCGTCGACTTCGCCCTGGTCGCCGGTGCGAAACCAACCGTCGTCGAAAGCCTTTGCCGTCGCTTCCGGCTTGTTCCAATAACCCGCGAAGACATTCGGCCCATGAACCAGAATTTCATCGCCTTCGCCGAGCCGCATCTCGACGCCTGGGATTGCGGGGCCTACGCGGCCCGGCGTGAAATCGCGAGGGTCGTCCATCGTGCAAATCGCCGTCGTCTCGGTCAATCCGTAAACTTGCAGCACTCGGACGCCGAGCATGGAGAAAAACAACTGTGTCTCTTTCGCCAGCGGCGCCGAGCCGCAGATCAGCGCCTTCAAATCAGGCCCGATCTTCTGCTTGATCGAAGAGAATATCAGCCAGTTTGCGATCGCGAACCAGAAGCCCGCCGGGCCTTTGCCTTCGTATTGTCGCAGCCAGCCTTCCTTGCCTTTGCGATATATGGTCTGAATCAGCCTGGGCTTCTGCGCGATCTGACTTTCGACGCCGCCGCGAATCCGTTCCAGAAGCGTCGGGACGTTCAGGAAGTATTGCGGCGAGGCCATTTTCAACTCGTCGGCCAGCTTGGTCAGATCGGTCGAGAGCGTGAGCAGGCTGTTGCGCGACAGGCAACTCAGCAGCAGAATCCACGAACCGGCGAAGCAGCAGGGAAGGTAGTGGAAGATCTGATCCGGCGCCGTCTCCGTCGCGCCCTCCATCAATTGATCCAACCGCATCCCCGTGCGGTCGAGCATAAACGTCACACCGCCCGCGGTTAGCATCACTCCCTTCGGTTCGCCCGATGTGCCCGAAGTGTAGATGATCGTAACGACATCCGAATCCTCGAGCTTAATCGGCTTGTCGGCGATCTCGTTTGAAGCCTCTGTGGCGAAGACCTCGTCGAAGAGTTTCAGCGGCGGGGTGTCGGGCCAGTTCTTCGCGAGGCCGTCTCGCAAAGCCTCGTCGCCGCAGCAGACCATCGCCGCGCCGCAATCTTTGAGCATATTGACAAGCTCGTTCGGCGCCTGGC
>DATEMG010000450.1:0-3022 GCA_035275805.1 Blastocatellia bacterium | reverse complement strand
ATACCGCTGATCGGTATCAACCGTCGCTCCGCGACTCAAACAATTACGTAACGGCTCTCCCGGCTTTGAAAAGCCGGGCTAGGCTCAAATGCCGCTCCGCGGCAGGAAGAGAGGGGCAAATGAATAAAGTCCAGCAAAGTTCACCTTGCCAAAAACTTCTTCACCTTACCAAGATCGCTGCCCGGATCGTTCACATATTTTTCCATCCAGGCTTTTTCGATGGCCTGTTTCTGCTTGTCTGTCAGATGCCATGACAGCGGCGCGTCGTAATTCGGGTATTCGAACGTGGCCAGATCTATCTCCACTTTACGGCCCGCGCGCTCGCGCCAGCGTTTTTGCAGCAGGTCGAATTCGACCTTGCTGTGCGAAAGTTGTCCAGCGCCGCGCACATTATCGAGCGCGACGACCGGCACGCCCATTTGGAAGAAGAATCCGCGTTTCTTCACCGGGCTTCGATCCGGCGAATTCACTACAGGCATGCTGTGAATGCGGATGACCATCAATTCGGTGACATTGACCGCCGGCATTTCCAATTCGTTGTCGAGACATTCGACCAGCGCGGCCATTCCGTAATTGTCGTAATAGCCGCCGTCAACCACATGGTATTCGGCGTCCGGCCAATCGCTTTTGCCATCGCGGTGAGCGCGCGCCGCGGGCGTGACGTACGGAAACGTGGCCGACATCCGAACAGCGCTCGTCACCGGCGTGTCGTAACCCTCGTAGAGTCTATCGAAGATCTTTGCGACGCTCGGGGTCTGATCGTACTCAATGGTCGAAAAGAGCAGCGGGCCTCCGCTGTCAACTATCGTCGCGTTGAAGACCACGCCGGGGCGTTTGCCCTCTATTGCATCGCGCTTCCATTCGCCAAGCCTGGCTTTCAGATCGACGTCGCGCTGCCATTCGAATTCCAGGGCGTGGGCCCGGTCAGTCCTCCGGAAAAAACGAACTCTGGAAAGATATGGCGCTACAGTACGCAAGAAATCCGAATAGACCAATCCCCATACCACGCCGTCGAGGCTCGAACGCCCGGCCAGCTTGACGACTTGCTCCAGCGCGTCATTGTCCGGCAATTCGCCTTCCTTCGCGCCGTACTTGCCGTAGGCGTTCGCGAAATACATTGCGCCGACACTTCCGCCCGAAACAGCGCTGATCACCCGGACCGAGCGGGCGAAACTGCGTCCTCCGCAATCGCCTCCGCTGCGGCATCCCTCTTCGATTCCCGTCAGCACGCGCGCGCTCCAGGCCGCGGCCTGAATGCCGCCGCCGTTGGCCGCGACCAGGATAACCTTCGCGCCTCTGCGCGGCGCGAGCAAATTCTGCGGCTTGATTTCGGCGCCGGCGTCCTTAGGATAAATAAAGTAGTAACTGTCGGTCTGCGGGAAGAATATCGAGATGAGTCCCATAAAGATCAAAATCGAGATCAATACGGGGACGCGATAGCGGTCCAGGAGGAAAGCCATCCCCGACAATCCCCAGTTGAGCATCGTCAACAGCAACAGCAAACCGGCCAGCGACGGCGCTCTGAGCGGGCTCAACCAGGGCGAAGTCATCACGCCGAGAGCGGCGTAGACCGTAGCAAAGGTCAACCATAGAGCCAGCGCCCCGGCGTGGCCCGGAAGCAGCGGGAAACGGTCATGAGGATCGGCTTCGTAATCGATGTAGCCCCGCCCCGAAAAATGCGGAATGTTCTTCATCCGCTTCGCCAACCAGCCCGGCGAGCGCGGCGCCTTCTCGGGTTCGCCGAGCCTCCGAATAATTACGCCGGCCGGCTTTTTTTTGGAAGGCATCAGCATGGGCATCGCCCTGGGATTTGTCGTGATCCTGTCTATCCGCCGCTCCACGATGTCGGCCACCCGGAGCAACAGGAGCGCGATGATGATTCCGGGCGCAAGCGCCGCAATCTTCCAAAGATTTGTCGAGTGCGGCGTATAATCCCAGAGTTCGACGGTCTCGTAAACGACGCCCGCGACGATGGGCGCGGCCAGCAGACCGAAAAGCAGGATGTGTCGCCAACCGAGCGAGCGGATACTGGCTTGAAAGACGCCGAATCGCTCGCTGCTGTAGGTCAATGTCAGCCGCGCCGTAACCATCACGCTCCAGGCCGCGAGCAGGGCCGTCATCGTGACCATCATGATCGCTACGGGCGCCAGGTCGAACAGATTTTCGAGAAGCGAGCGGGCGCCGGTGAAAAACGCCGCGTACGGAATTACAACCATCGCCACCGCCGTCACCAACGGGAACCGGATCAGGTAGGCGTAGGTCAGCCATTGAATCATTCGTTGCGTACGGGTGTATCGCTCAAGCGCAGGACTGGCAGCGGCCATATAACCTCCTGTTGAAAATCCCTCAATAGGACCAATAGGACTTACTGGACCAATAAGTCCTAATTTCATGCCCCGCACATTCTCACCACTCATTGCCAAAAGGCAAATCAGGCTTTACCCTTGCCGCCTCATGATCGAAAACAAACTGAAATTGTTACGCGAAAAGAACGCCGCGGCCGAAGCGGGCGGCGGCGCAAAGAGAGTCGAGCGCCAGCACAAAGAAGGCAAGATGACGGCGCGCGAGCGGGTAGAGTTTCTGCTCGACGACGGGACTTTCGAAGAGTTCGACAAGCTGGTCACTCACCGCTGCCGCGATTTCGCGATGGAGTCGAGCCAGATTCCCGGCGACGGCTTCGTCACCGGACATGGCCTTATTGACGGGCGCGAGGTCTTCGTCTTCGCGCAGGACTTCACGGTCTTCGGCGGCTCGCTGTCGGAGACCAACGCGCAAAAGGTCTGCAAGATCATGGACCTGGCGATGAAGGTCGGCGCTCCGGTCATCGGCTTGAACGATTCGGGCGGCGCGCGCATTCAGGAAGGCGTGGTTTCGCTCGGCGGTTACGCCGACATCTTCCTGCGCAACACGCTGGCCTCGGGCGTCATCCCGCAGATTTCGGCGATCATGGGGCCTTGCGCCGGCGGCGCGGTCTATTCGCCCGCGATCACCGATTTCACGGTGATGGTCAAAAACACGAGTT
>DATEMG010000449.1:0-15914 GCA_035275805.1 Blastocatellia bacterium | reverse complement strand
AAGCCGCCGCACTCCAAAGGCTGCCGCCGATTTTAATGCCTAAACTTAATGCCATTGGCATTGGCGTTAATGCGATCCGTTGCAAAACTTCGTTGGTTCGCCGCCGAGTTTGAACCGCTGTCGGGCCGTATTCTTGCACTTGCCGCGAACCGGGAGCAATCCGCTGCTCGCGCAGACTTCGAGCGTGAACGTGCCTTCGCCCTTGGGGACGGAATGAGCGGCGGCAGGCGTGGCGGCGACTGTCGGAGAAGGTTTGGGAGAAGGGGTTGGAGTTGGCGAGGGGGTTGACGATTTCGGCTCCTGGGCTCCGGCCGATTCGCGTTGGTTGACTGTTGTCTTTATTTCCGCCTGTGAAGCCGGTTTCTTCCCGGCGTTCTTCGGATCTACCTTGTCGGCCGATTTTTTCTCGTTGTCTTTGTTCGCAGTTGGTTTGTCTTTTGGGGAAGTGGCGCCGCGCGAATCGACGGATGTCTTTCCAGACGCTTTGCCAGGTATGTTGGAGGACGCAACGGCGCCGAGTCTCTCGCCGGGTTTCCGCTCAACCACTCTGCGAGGTCTCGTCGCGACTTGTGGCGGCGGTTTCGCCGCCACGGCGGAGGGCATGGGACCAGTCGCCCTCACTGTGTTGAACGCGACCGGTTTGAGTGGAGTCGCCATCCTCGTGGCAGGGGCTTGAGTAGGCCCCTGCAATTGCCTTCGAGATGATTGCGGAGCGTCTCCCTGCTCGGGTTTCGGCGTCGGCGTAGGAGTGGGAGTGGGTTTCGGCTTCGACGGGGAGCCGATGCCCAAGAAGTCTTTCAATCTGGCGCCGAACGACCATTTCTGACTTGGCGCATTCTCCTGACGCGGTTCTGGTTTGCGCGCGTCCGGCGGAAGCGGAATCATTCCAGAGCCGCCGTCGTTTGCCGCGCGTCCAGTGTCGTCCGGCGGTTTGGACGGAGAGGAGCCATCCTCAGGGTTGGAAACCCCGCCTTCGATCGGCTGGGCGCCGCTAGGCTCCGTGCCCGCCAGGAAAATTTCGCGGCGCGGCGCCACTGGTCCAACCTGCGTTACTGGGGGGCCTGTAGGATCGATCGGACCGGCGTCGACAGCCGGGACGATGTCGCAAACGACCAGGCCGCCTGGGTCTTCAAAATATCCGCCGAGTTCCGGGCGAATGCGCAGGGCGCGGATCATGAAATCAGCCCAGATCGGCGCGGCGACGACTCCGCCTGTCAACCCGATGTCAGAGTTGTCGTCGAAACCGACCCACACGACGCAGACGAGGTTGGGCGTATAGCCGGCGAACCATGCGTCGCGCGACGACCCCGTCTTGCCTGCGGCCACGCCGGTAAACCCCATTTGCCGGACTCGCGTCCCCGTGCCGCGATCGAGCACGTCCTGCATCATCGAGGTCATGATGTAGGCCACCTGCTTGCTCATCACATCGCGGGTATCGGTGCGCGATTCGAGCAACGTCGTGCCGTCTTTGGTCGTCACCCGTTTGACTGCGATCGGCGCGATGCGGCGGCCCCCGTTGGCGAAGGCCGTGTAGGCCGAGGCCATTTGCAGCGGGGTCGCCTCGGCGACGCCCAGCGCCAGCGAAGGCACCTGCGGGACTTTCGATAAACCGGCCTTCTCGGCCAGACGCGCGATGTTCGCGAGGCCGACGGTTTGGGCGACCTCGACCGTGATCACGTTCTTCGATTGCACGAGCGCGTCACGCACCGTGACCGGGCCCATCGTGAACTTGTCGCCGTAATTGCTCGGCTGCCAGCCGCCCTGGAACGTCTTGGGTTCGTCAATGTAAGTCGTCGCGGCGGTGATCGCGCTGGTCGGGTTGTCGACGCCGGCCGCAATCGCGGCCGCATAGACGAAAGGTTTGAAGACCGAACCCGGTTGGCGTCTCGCTTCGGTCGCGCGGTTGAGCTGGCTTTGCGCATAATTGCGCCCGCCGACCATGGCCAGAATCTCACCCGTCTTCGGGTTCACCGCCACAATCGCCGCCTGCAAACCCGCCGTGCCGCTCTTGCGCTTCGCGAACAGTTTGTCGACCTCGGCCATGTGTTTCGAAACCGCCTGGGAGGCCGCTTGCTGCAACTGCGTGTCCACCGTCGAATAGATGCGCAGCGACCGCAGGCTGCCGTCGCGCTCGTCGTATTGGCTTTCGACCTGTCGCGTCAGGTAGTCTATGAAATAAGGCGCGTCCGAACCGTCCCCACCCCCGGGTTTGGCGGCCACCACGCCGAGCGGCGTCTTCTTCGCGGCAATGGCCTGGTCGCGCGTGATCCTGTCGGAGTCGACCATGTCATCCAGGACCTTATTGCGGCGTTCGATCGCTTTGTCCGCGTGCGTGAAGGGCGATAATCTGTTTGGGCTTTGGATGATCCCGGCCAGCAGCGCTGATTCCTGGAGCGACAGTTGAGAAACGTCTTTGCCGAAATAGGAGCGCGCGGCCTCGCCGAAGCCGTTGATCGAAAACCCTCCGCGCTGGCCCAGGTAGATCTGGTTGCAGTACATAGCCATGATCTCCTCTTTGCTCAGCCGCTGTTCGAGGATCATGGACATGTAGGCTTCGGAAAGTTTTCGCTTAAATGTGGGATCGGGTTTGAGGAAGAAGTTTTTGACGAGCTGCTGCGTGATCGAGCTGCCGCCTTCTTTCAATTCCCCAGCCTGAATGTCTGTTAAGAGCGCGCGTATTATGCCGCGCAGGTTGATGCCCGAGTGCTCGAAGAACTGGCGGTCCTCGATCGCCGTAATGGCGTCGACCAGCGTTTTTGGCAGGTCTTTGTATTCAATTATTTTACGTTTCTCGCGCTCCTGGTTGACCACCGATGAGATCAATTCCGGTTCGATCTGCGCTGACGGGAGTTGTTGCTGACTGTCCAGATCGACGAGCTTCACAACGCCATCGCCGTTTCTCCCGAATGTCACGCGGAGGTTCGGAAAAGCTTTTTCGCCGTCGATCTTGGTGTCGCTGCCCGGGTAAATATCTATCCCGTTGTTGCGCGTGGAATAGTACCCGCGCTTTTCGTTCGCCGGCGGGCTGCCCTGCTGGTAGCCGATTTTCTTCAGGTGGGCGATCACATCGCTCATTCGGCTCCCTGACCCGTTCCGAATGGAGAGCGGCGCGGCGTAAATCCCCGACGACCGCACGAAGATGTCGCCGCGTAAGCCTGCGTCTATGATCGCGCTGTAACGGTTCCAATAATAGAAACCGGCCCCGATCAGGATCAGCCCGATGATCAGTAGCGGAGCTATGACGACCCGTGATGTCGCGTGATAATAAGCGCGTTTGAGGGGGGCCTGTCGCCACGTCAAGTATCGAAAATCTTGTCTGGCCATTATCGAAATTCCTCAGTAGCCAATGGGGGCTAACATGGACAGAGAAATTATGCCGATTATCGAGAGGGAGTCAAACGAGTGGCAAGCGGATATTTCATAAGCCATGTGAAATATGCAATATGCCATATTTCATCTTACTGTCCCACCTTTACTTGTCGGCGGGACCCTGAACAGGAAAATGTAGGCGGCGCAAAATTCCTGAAGAGGGAACCAGTGGACGATTTCTGAAGTCTTTCACTAGTCGCTGTCGGATTCTTCGACGCCGAAATATCGCAGCCATTCATTCATTTCGTCATCCTTAATTTTCGGCGTGTCCGCTTCCTGGTCGGTGGCGTTCTCAGCGATTTCGTCCAGCATCCGGCGGAATTCGCCTGACCGCATGACGCGTGCGCCGCTGGCGCGGACGCGCGAAGTGAGCTTTCTGTCCGAGGTCACCACGACGAGACTTTTTTTATTCCGCTCGGCTTCAACCATCTCGACGATGCGCGAGTCGGCGTCGGAGCCGAGTCGCGCGTAAAAAATTCTGACGCCGCGATAACTCGAACCATCGGGGAATTGCGGATCCGGCGCGCCGTCAAAGACGGCGTTCAGCCGTAGCTTTTTCACTCTGGCCAGCCGCGCCAGGTCATGCAGAAGGAGCCGCCGCGAGCCGGGTTTATCGCGATGCCATCCGACTCGCCCTCCGATTACGTTGTTGCCGTCAATTACATACACTCATATGTGCGGAATCGGCGCCTCAAGGGCGCCAAGAACTTTATGGCCTTTGAGATTTAAATGCAACCACCAAAACTGAAGATCGAGGATGGAGGATCGAAGATTGAATATCGCATCATTGAGTGTAAAACTACTCTCGATCCTCGATCCTCGATCCTCGATCCTCGATCCTCGATCTTCGATCTTCGATCTTCGATCTTCGATCTTCGATCCTCGATCCTCTTTCCAATCCGCGGCGTTGCAGTTATCCTGACGCCTTCGCGCACACACTGACCTCCGTTATCAACGCAGTTAGGATTTTTACAGCATGTTCACATTATTGAAAGCAGGTCTGAAGTCGCTTCTTATCTTCGCTGCGGTTACGGCCGGTTGGGCCATCATGTCGTCGGCCGCTCGCGCCCAGGACGACCCGAACGCGCAATACATTTTGATCCAATCGGGCGAGCTTGCCGCGCAAGTCCGCGAGGTCGAGGTCCCTGTCGAGGTCGGCGTTTGGAAGTTGCAGTTCAACCTTCAATCCACCGGCGACGTCAACTGGACGATCATCACGCCTTCCGACCGGCCACTCGCCACGGGCATGCCAAACCTCACGATCAGCAATACAAAAGAGGGTGGGGCCGATAAACGCTCGATCCTGCTTTGGGACCCGAGGCCAGGCAGGTGGAAGATCCGTCTGTCCGGGTCGGGAGGGTTTACGACTTCGGTCACGACGCAGGGCGAACTGCATGTGTGTTGCATTCAGTTCTTCGGGCGCGCAGGAGTCTTTTCAATGGACAGGTTTCAACCTGTTCGCGGCGCGCGGCATCACGCGCAAATTCACACGTCGAGTTCGAACATCGATACGATCGAATTCCGGCTGATCGACGAGCAGGGTGAATTGATTGCGCCGATCAAGTTCCGGCAGAGCGATTATTCAATCCCGTACAACTTCACGCTGCTCCTGGACACGCCGGATCGGCCCTTTCGCGTCTCGGCGCGCGGACGCGACTCTAGCGGCAAGGGCTTTCAACGCGTGATCGGCTGGCTGATCAGACCTCAGACCTCCGACCAGGCCGGCGCGGCCACCCCCCGGACCGAAGGCGCGCCGGGCGAGGGGGACAATCCGGCTCAAACCTGGACGCCGCAGGAGTGGAACCAGAACGTCGTCGAGGGCGAATACAAAGTCATTCGCGCGGAGGTCGTGAGCTGGAGCGACGAGCCTCTGCTCTCGGAGAAGGGCAACCCGATCGGCATCCGTCTGAAATACTCGGTCCGCTTTCCCGTTGACGGCTCCTATTCGCCCTTCCCGTCTCTTTACCCCGAACGAGCCAGTCGCGGATTCACCGGCGCTTTGGGCATGCGCGTTCATAAAGGTTCGGTGGAGCCGGAGCCGGACGGCTCGCAGAAATCCAATCAGTGGATATTCGGCGGCAGAGGGACTTTCAAAGCCGACGTCGTCTACAACTTCTCAGTAGATCTGGTCCCGAATTACGTCTTCTTCAACGAGCAGAAGGGCGCATTCTGCCTGCAAACGAAAGCTTACGTCCAACCTGGCGGGATTGGCTCGCCTGGCGGACACCCAGGTTTGCGCGAACGGTTCGAACGTGAAGTGATGAGCGAGACCAAGCTCAGATACCGCCTCTCCATCTCCGGTATCGATCTGGACGGGAGACAATCCTTGTTGACCGAGAGGTCTTACGCGCCGATCGTCTGGCACCAGAGTTACCGGCGCGAGGGGGCGGTGGATTGCCAATGAGCGCTGAATTGCAATTTTCCTCAGGAGAAACATATGCCAGATGAAGCGATAATCAGCCCATCTCGACCTTTCAATTTGCCGATGCCCCCGAGTTTCAATTCGGTCGAGGAGGAGCGGCTGCATCGGAAACAGCGGCTGGCCGCCGCCTTCCGCCTCTTCGCCAAATTCGGGTTCGACGAAGGCGTCGCAGGGCACATCACGGCGCGCGACCCTGAAAAACATGACCATTTCTGGGTCAACCCGTTCGGCATGGATTTCGGCCAGATTCGGGTCTCCGACCTGGTCCTGGTCGACCATAAAGGCCAGGTCGTCGAGGGCGAAAACCCGGTCAACGTCGCCGCCTTCGCCATCCACTCGTCGGTTCACGCGGCGCGCCCCGATTGTGTGGCAGCCGCCCACGCGCATTCTATGTACGGCAAATCGTGGTCGGCCCTGGGGCGCCCGCTCGATCCGATCACGCAGGACGCTTGCGCCTTCTATGAAGACCATGGCGTCTTCGACGATTACACGGGAGTGGTTTTCGACCCTGTCGAAGGCCAGCGCATCGGCGCCGCGCTCGGCCAATACAAAGCCGTCATCCTGCGCAACCACGGATTGCTTACCGTCGGCCGAACCGTTGACGAGGCCGCCTGGTGGTTTATTACGATGGAACGCAGTTGCCATGCGCAGTTGTTGGCCCAGGCCGCCGGCGAATTGCGTCTGATCGAACACGAGAACGCTAAACTGACCTGCCAACAGGTCGGCTCCGCCCTCGCCGGCTGGTTCCAGTTCCAGCCGCTCTACGCGCGCATCGCGAATGAGCAGCCCGATTTGTTTGAGTGAGATTGATAACGTATTCAATCGCGCGGGCGCCTCTTTTTTCCGTCCACAAATAACGCGCGCCGCCATGCCGCGACTGCCACAAACCATTTGCTGACCCGTATACGCAAGAGGCGCTATGCGTCTAATCCGATATTGGGATTTGTGATTCCCAGAAGCGCACACTCAAAGCGACCGCCAGAGACCCAATGTCCGCTCAATTCAGTTGATCACAATATTTAGCGCCGCCGCCGCAATGGCACGACGTTTGGATATCAAATCGGATTGTAGATGCGCTAAGACCTGCGTAATTAAAATCACCCTTCTATCCGGAGAAATTATGCAAACGTTATGGCAAGACCTGCGCTATGGCGCGCGAATGTTGCTTAAGAAGCCAGGCTTCACTTTGATCGCCGTCGTAACATTGGCGCTCGGCATCGGCGCTTGCACTGCTATTTTCAGCGTCGCCGACGCGGTGTTGTGGCGTTCGCTCCCGTTTCCGCAGGCGGAGCGGATCATCAGCGTCCGCGAAGTTGATGCGAAAGGCAGGCAGACCTCGTTCGCCGAGCCGAACTTCGTAGACCTGCGGGCGCGCAATAAGACGCTCTCGGCGGCGGCGGAGTACTTGGCGGGATTGGTCACAATCCTTGGCGGCAGCGAGCCGGCGCGAGCGCAGGGGGCATACGTCTCACAGGAATTCTTCAATGTTTTGGGCGCGCAACCTGAAATCGGGCGCGGGTTTCTGGCGGAAGAGGCCAGGGCCGGCGCCAATCCGGTCGCGGTGATTAGCTACGGGTATTGGCGACGGCTGCTCGGCGGACGAGTGGAGTTGGCGGCGACGCCGCTTCGCATCGGCGATATGAGCTATACGGTCGTCGGCGTAATGCCCTGCGGGTTCAACTTTCCCAACGAGGTGGAAGTCTGGCTGCCGATCGAGCTTCATCCATCCTCGCCCTCGCGCACGTCGCACGGCAAGCGCGTAATTGCGAGATTGCGCGACGGCGCATCGCTTGAGCAGGCGCGCGCGGATCTGAGCGCGATTGGCAAACAGCTCAGACAGGAGAACAGCTCGGATATCGATCTGGTCGACATTGCGGCGATGCCGCTGCAAGAGTGGGTGGTCGGCGAGGCTAGACAGAGCCTGCAGGCCATGATGGCGGCGGTGGCGTTTCTGCTGCTCGTCGCCTGCGCCAACGTCGCCAATCTGGTCCTGGCTCAAGTGACGGCGCGCCAACGCGAGTTCACCGTGCGAGCGGCTCTTGGCGCGAGCCGCCGGCGGTTGGCGCGGCAATTGATCGTCGAGAATCTGATGCTGGCGCTGACGGCCGGGGCCTTGGGCGTGTTGATCGCTTTCTGGGGCGTGGAGGCGCTGCTCGCTTTGAATCATGGGAAATTGCCGCGCGCCGATGAAATCGGTGTCGATGCCCGCGCGCTGATCTTTACATTTCTCCTTTCGTCGCTGGTGGCGATCGCGCTTGGATTGCTGCCGCTCGTCCGCTTCGGCGGGCGCGATCTGAGCGGGCGTTTGAAAGAAGGCGGGCGCGCGCAATCGGCGAGCGCCGCAAGCCGGCGGCTGCGCGGGGCCCTGGTGGCGGCTCAGG
Organism: Blastocatellia bacterium; assembly: GCA_035275805.1. Classification (GTDB taxonomy): domain Bacteria; phylum Acidobacteriota; class Blastocatellia; order RBC074; family RBC074; genus JAJVID01. The sequence continues at coordinate 7,742 of DATEMG010000449.1, read as the reverse complement.
TGGCCTTGACGCTGGTTTTACTGGTCGGCGCGGGGCTGCTCGTCAAAAGCTTTCTCAGGCTCCTGCAGGTCGATCCTGGCTTCCGGACCGAGAGCGTTGTGACGATGGAGATGTCGCCGCCCGAATTTGAGGGAGAAGACTCGGCTGGGCGCCGGGCGAGTTTTTATCAACAACTGATCGAGCGCGCGGGCGCGCTGCCCGGCGTCACGGCGATCGGCGGCGTGAACGGCCTGCCGATGACTGGCCAGGGGGCCGACGGCCAGTTTTTGATTGACGACAATGAGGCGATGAAAGGATACGGCGAATTTCGCGTCGCCAGTCCGGGGTATTTCGACGCGATGGGCATCCGGCTCCTGCGCGGGCGATTCTTCGATCAGACCGACGGCCCAGACACGCAACAGGTCGCGTTGATCAGCGAAGCGTTGGCTCGCCGCCATTTCCAGAACGTAGACCCGCTCAGCCACACGATTCAATACGGCAACATGGACGGCGACCGGCGCCTGCTGCGAATCGTCGGCGTCGTCGGCGACGTGCGTGAATACGGGCTGGACGAGAAGATAGGGACGACTGTTTATGTCCACTATCTGCAGCGGTCTCGCCAGGCCTGGAACTTCGCCGTCGTGGTTCGCGCGCAGGTAGAGCCTGAGTCTCTGATCCCCGCGCTGCGCAATGTCGCCCGATCGCTCAATCGCGACGTGCCCGTCAACTTCCGAACGCTCTCGCAAATCTTCTCCTCCTCGCTCGACCGGCGTCGTTTCTCCATGTCTCTTTTCAGCGTCTTCGCCTTCGCCGCGCTGCTATTGGCCGCGCTGGGCGTCTATGGCGTGACCGCATACGCGGTGTCTCAACGCGTCCCGGAGATCGGCGTCCGGATCGCGCTCGGGGCGCAGGCGCAGGACGTGCTGCGGCTGATCGTCGGACAGGGGATGAAGTTTGTGTTGCTCGGAGTCGCCCTAGGTCTCACGGGCGCGTTGGCTCTGACCAGGCTGATAGCCCATATGCTCTTCGACGTAAGCGCGACCGACCCGGGCGCCTTCGCCGTCGTCGCCGCCTTGCTCGTAGCCGTCGCCCTGCTGGCCGCGCTCGTTCCGGCGAGAAGGGCGACGAAGGTCGATCCATTGGTGGCGCTCAGAAGCGAGTAGGTGTCAGATGTCAGATGTCGAATGTTAGTGGAAGAGTGGAGGCAAAGCTCTCTCACAGACATCTGACATCTGACATCTTCTTTTGGAGGAACTATGCTGATTAGATTCGCTCTGGTTCTGATTTTTGCTTGCGCGCTGTCGCAGGCGATGGATGGTCGGTCTACGGCCAAAATGGGAGGCGTAGCCATACAACAAAACCGCAACTCGATATCGCAGCGGGGCAGTGTGTGGATGTGGAAACGCGACGAGAATGGGAATTCGCTCGAAATGACGGTTCGAGGAGAGGTCGAATTCAACGATGACTACACGGAGGTCAAGCGCATCACCGATGGCGGCTCGCTCGAGATCAGAGAGACGCGCGGAAGCGCGCGCCGCCGGCTAGAGATCGAAGCGGGGCCGGGCGGTGGCCTGAGCGTCTCCTACTTCGTTAATGGCAAGAGCCAGCCATACGACGCCGACGCCAAAGCATGGTTCGCCAGGGTTCTTGACGAAGCGGTTACAGAAAGCGGTCTCAACGCCGGGCCGAGAGCGCAGAAAATTTTGAAGGAGCGCGGAGCCGGCGGGCTGCTCGATGAAATCTCCCGCTTGAAGAGCGACCACGTAAAGAATCTTTACTTTCAAGAGCTGTCCAAGAGCGGAAGTCTCGATGCGCGCTCAGCGACTCGCGCGATCGGGATAGCGGCGCTCGAGGTGTCTTCAGATCATTATAAGGCGCAGGTCCTCGCCGGGTTGCAGGAACAGGCTATGCGTGATGATGCGACGCGCGCAGCCTTCCTTGAAGCTGCAGGGACGATCCGTTCGGATCACTACCGCGCGCAGACGCTCTTGGCCGGATTGAAGTCTGACAAGCTTTCGAAAGAAGCTCTAGTGTTGGCGCTCAGAGGGGCTGGAGGGATCTCTTCGGACCATTACAAAACCCAGGTTCTTCTGAAGGTGGCCGAAAGCGATTTCGAAGACGCCGCCATCCGTTCCTCATACGTCGAAGCTGCGGCGACCATCGGCTCCGATCATTACCGCGCGCAATCCCTTTCGGCCGTTTTAAAGCGGGGCGACATTTCGAAAGAGGCTATGCGGTCGGTGTTGAAAGCGGCGGGCGGGATCTCTTCGGATCATTACAAGACCCAGGTTCTTCGAGACGTGGCCGGAAGCTCTCTCAATGACGACGCGGCGCGTTCCGCATTCGTGGAGACGGCGGCGACCATCGGCTCTGATCATTATCGCGCGCAGGCGCTGTCGGCGCTCTTGAGCAAAGGCGACAATTCGAAGGAGGCGTTGCTAGTGGCGCTCAAGGCGACCGCCGGCATGTCGTCCGATCATTACAAGGCCCAGACGCTGCTGAAGCTGGCAGGGGAGCGCCCCAACGATGAGACCGTTCGCGCTGCGTTGATCGAGGCCGCCCGCTCGATCAAATCGGATTACGAGCGCGGGCGCGTGTTGAGCGCTATTATCAAGTAAGCTGACGCTCACTAGCGCGACTCAAGAATCATCCGCATCCCATGTTTGGGTCGAAGCGTGACCAGCGGCTGCATCTCGACCGGATGGCCCGGCGCGAGCCGCATTCTGAAGCGTTGCGCGATCGTCGCCAACACCAGCGCGCCTTCCATCCAGGCGAAGCTCTCGCCGATACACACTCGCGGGCCGCCGCCGAACGGGAAGTACGAGAACTTCTGGCGCGACTCTCTCGCCTCCGGGGTCCAGCGTTCGGGATCGAAGCGGAACGGGTCGGGAAAGAACCTCGCGTCGTGATGCGTCACGTACTGGCTCATCAGCAGGATCGAGCGGGCCGGGATCTTGTAGCCGTTGATTTGACAATCGGTGAGCGCGCGGCGGCCTATGATCCACGCGGGCGGATAAAGCCGCATCGCTTCGGCAAAGACCATCTCGGTGTAACGCAGTCGCGGGAAGTCTTCGGCGGTCGGCAAGGCGCCTTTCAATACCTCATCAACTTCGGCGTGAAATCGGGCTTCGATCTCAGGATGTTGAGACAGCAAATACCACGTCCATGTCAACGCGTTGGCCGTGGTCTCGTGGCCCGCCAGGAAGATGGTCATCGCTTCGTCGCGCAATTGCTCGTCAGTCATTCCCGATCCGTCGCCTTCTTCGTCGCGCGCGGAGATCAGCATCGAGAGCAGGTCGCCGCGGTCTTCACCGCTCGCGCGGCGCTCGTTGATGATTCGATAGATCGTCGCGTCAAGACGCCCGCGCGCCTTCTCGAAACGTTTGTTCACGGGCAAAGGCAAGCGATCGAGCAACTGCGCGAACGGTAACGTCAAATTGTTGAACAACTCGAAGGTTGTAGTCAGCGCCTTGCCGATTTCGTCAGCCTCGCCTTCGACATTGGCGTCAAAGAGCGTCTTGCCCGCAATCGCCAGCGTCAATCGCATCATCTCTCCCCCGACGTCGCGCGTCTCGCCTGCCCGCCAGCGGTCGCAATCGCGGGCGGCGTATTCGACCATCGTCGCGGCGTAACCGGCGATGCGTTGGCGATGGAACGCGGGCTGAGCCAGCCGTCGCTGGCGCAAGTGAAACTCGCCCTCGCTGGTCAAAAGCCCTTCGCCGAGCAGACGCTTGGCGCGCTGCAGCCCCTCGCCCTTCATAAATTTTCTGTTGTGTGTGACCAACACGTCACGGATGTAATCGGGATGATTGACTATGAACATCGGATACGGGCCTAACTCGAAATAGACCAGGTCTCCGTAACGCTCGGTCAAATGGGTCAAAAATTTGATTGGATTGCGGCGGAATGCGAAAACACTTATGACGGGGAAAATAGATTTAGGACCTGGGGGAAGAACTGATGCGATTGGCGTAGCCATACTGATTGCTCCGTAAACTAAGTATTTATATAAATCAGAACGAGTGATATCGACACATTCGATGAAATTACAACCATCAAAGGACAGCGTTTAGAGTCCCGGCTTTAGCCGGCAGGGCTGGGGCTCCAAGCCCTGCCGGCTAAAGCCGGGACTCTAAACGCTGTCTCCCAACGTTTGTAGTTAAACTGGATATCGCCAGAAAAAAAACGCTAAACACAAGAACACTTAGTTTACAGAGTACTGGGTATGCCGCAGAGTGAAGGTTTATTTTTCTCAGACTAGATACGAGCGGCTTTCGACAGATCAACCTCAATTCTGTCGCCGTTGACCAGAACAATTGAACCATCCACTAATTTCTGGTTTGTAATATCTTGGTTGAACAACTTTTCCACCAAGTCATAAGGAGCAAAGATCTCTAAGACTTCTACACGTAGCTTCTGATTTCGCTTGGAGAGAAAATCTCGGTAGAAAATCCTCGTCCTGATTTTAATCCCATAAATCCCGTTGGCGTCCGTGATCACCGGCGCGACCTTGTCAAAAGCGGGCAAAACGATGGTCTTCAAGACAGTAGCGACCCTGGCCGCCCGGTTGACCTGAGGAGAATTGAATTCGGCGGCCGGATATGGCGCTGAAAAAGCGATATATTGTTTCCCTTTGAATTCTGCGACACTCATCTCCTCATCGTTGTAGCCCAAATCTTTCAACAATTGAAACTGCTTTTCCCGTGGGATTTCCGCAAGCACGCCTGAAAACTTTATGGGCAACAACTTTTCTGTTAACGCTTTGAATTCCTCGGTGGATTCGAACGACTCAGCAGTGCCGAGGAAAACGAGTTGTCCCAAGACCGCGTCCACATTGGGCGTATCAGCCGCGAATCGGAGCTTGACGTAGGCCGAGTCGCTCCGAAACTCGATCTCTATATACTCTTTTTCTTTGCTGGATTTCTCGTAAAAAAGAGTGAGCATAGGCGGCCACCCGCGCAATTGCCAATCGGATTCCCCTTCGACCGTGATCGTCTCTCCTACTACTGACACGTTTGCGGTGTAAATCGGCAATCCGCTCCTAATGCTGTCGTTCTCATATTTGAGCAGTCTGCGCGGAATCTTGATTACGAGTGGCTGCTTTTTGCTCAGGCTAATTTCGTCGTCGGAACTGACCGCCGCGCCATTGGCAAGGCACAACAGCAGGCAGCAGCCGAGATGCAAGGATAAGCATTGAGTAAATCTTGTCATAGGCTGAACCTTTCTGAGTTGGGAGATAGCAGGAGGGCAACTGCGCGTCCCAATCGCGAAGTTGTCTCCGCTAGGGGCGTGTGATAAGGGCCTCAATCTCTGGGGAGTCAGTTGAAATGTGATCTGGATCTTTCTTCATCGGGGACGACGCCGATTCTACGCGGCGCGCTGCTCGGAGGCGAGAGCGAGCGGGCCTTTTTTGCCTTTTTCAAGCTCGGTTGTCGCAAGCGCAGATTGGATAACGACGGCCGAGGTCAACGGCCGCATTCCAAAGCTCATAGGGAATCGGATCGCGCGCGTATTTCCGATTTGTGGGCGAGGTCACTCTTGCCGTCCAGCATTTGCTGGATTCGTCGAAGTAGATATATCCTGTTCTAGCCATTTCGTCGTACACCTGATCGGACACTTTTGTTGTCCTAGAACTGGCTAAAGATACCCGCCAGTAAGACCGGATTCGCAGTAGCGTTCTAGATAAAACCACGCAACGTGAACATAAATGAATTTGCCACCGAGCCACCGAGCCACAGAGCCGCAGAGAAGGAGAGAAAGAGGGATCGCAGTGACAGGAATTATTTTCGCGCTGTCCCTCCATTTCTCCGTCTCTCTTTCTCTGTGGCTCCGTGGCAAATAGCAATTGCCATAGAAGGAGGGCAAATGGCAGACGAAAAAGATGGGAAAAAAGAGAAGAAGAAGCGGATCAATATGTCCGACGCCTGGCGCGAAGCGAAGGCTCTGGTCTTCGCGCACCGCGGGCGTCTGGCTTTCGGCGCGGTGCTGATGCTCATCAACCGCCTGGTCGGGCTGGTGTTGCCCGCGTCGTCGAAGTACATCATTGATGACGTGATCATTAATAAGCAGGCCCGTATGCTGGCGCCAATCGCGTTGGCTGCTGGCGCGGCGACCCTGATCCAGGCCGTGACGTCATTTTCATTGTCGCAGGTGTTGGGCGTGGCGGCGCAACGCGCGATCACCGAGATGCGCAAGCGCGTTCAGGAGCAGGTCGAACGTCTGCCCATCAGTTATTTCGATTCGACACAGACCGGCAAGTTGATTTCGCGCGTGATGAACGACGCCGAAGGAATCAGGAACCTGGTCGGCACCGGCATTGTGCAACTCGTCGGCAGCTGCATCACCGCCGCCATTGCGCTAGGCGTCCTGTTATATCTGAACTGGCGGTTGACCGCGTTGACGATCGTCGTGCTGGCGGCGTTCGGCGTCGGCCTGGCCTACGCGTTCAAAAAACTTCGACCCATGTTCCGCGAACGGGGGGAGATTTACAGCGGGATCACGGGCCGCCTGGGCGAATCGCTCGGCGGCATCCGCATCGTCAAGGCTTACACGGCGGAGAAGCGCGAGGAACTGGTCTTCGCGCGCGGCGCGCACAAACTTTTCCGCAACGTCGCGAAATCGATGACCGGGGTCTCAGCCATTACGGCATTCTCTTCGGTCATTATCGGCGCCGTCGGGGTCGTGATGATAACGGTCGGAGGCCACTCGGTGATGACCGGTCAAATGACGCTCGGCGACCTGTTCATGTACGTATTCTTCACCGGGTTGATGGCGATGCCGGTGATCGAGATCGCTGCCATCGGCACGCAGATCACGGAGGCCTTCGCGGGACTCGACCGCATCCGCGAAATTCTGAACATGTCGACCGAAGACGAAGAGGACGCGGTGCGCGACGCCCTGGACGGTGTCCGTGGCGATATCGAGTTTGAGGACGTGGTCTTCGAGTACAACGAAGGCGCGCCGGTGCTGAAAGGCGTTTCGTTCAAGGCTGCCGCAGGAACGACCACAGCCCTGGTCGGGTCCAGCGGATCGGGCAAGAGCACGTTGATCAGCCTGGTCATGAATTTCAACCGCCCCAAATCCGGCGTAATCAGGATCGACGGGCGCGAGCTGACCAGCGTCAAGCTGCGCGAATACCGCGCCTACCTCGGAGTAGTGCTCCAGGACAATTTCCTCTTCGACGGCGCGATCGCCGAAAACATCAGGTTCTCGAAGCCGCACGCGACGATGGACGAGGTTCGGGAAGTCAGCCGCATAGCTCATTGCGACGAATTCATCGAAGGCTTTGAGAAGGGCTATGACACGATCGTCGGCGAACGCGGGGTCAAACTTTCGGGCGGCCAGCGGCAGCGCCTCGCCATCGCCCGCGCGCTTCTGGCTGATCCGAAAATTTTGATCCTCGACGAAGCCACGTCGAGCCTGGATAGCGAGAGCGAGGCGATGATCCAGGAAGGATTGCGAACGCTGCGGCGGGGGCGCACGACCTTTGTCATCGCCCACCGCCTCTCGACCATTCGTAGCGCAGATCAGATTCTGGTCCTCGAGGGCGGCGAAATAGTCGAGCGCGGCGCGCACGAAGAACTGCTGGCGGCGGGCGGCCGCTACAGACAGCTTTACGACAAGCAGTACAAGTTCGAGCGCGACCAGTTCGTCAACCCAGGCGAGGATTTCACGCCGGAATTGCCGAAAGTGGAGATCGAGCGAAAAGCCTCCACATCAAGGCTTCCGTCTTTATAGGTCGACTGGGCGACGGGGGGACGGGG
>DATEMG010000448.1:0-12548 GCA_035275805.1 Blastocatellia bacterium | reverse complement strand
GGGCGAATGGGAGAAAGTTGCGCCGCATTCTGTCCCATTCGCCCCGTCGCCTTGTCGCCCCGTCGCCCCGTCCCTCTTTATTTCGCCCTGACGGGGAACAGCCGCAGCAAGACGAACTCGATAATGATCAGCGTCAGAGCGACCGCCGAAGTGTTCGCCGCCAAGTAAGTCCAATAACTCGCAAACCAATCTTTCATCGGCCCGAAAGCGAAGTGGGCGACATTGACGTTCGTGTACGGGCCTGGGTCGGTCAAAAGCCGCGTAACCTGCTGAAGAATTACGAAATAGATGAGCGAAGGAATCCAGACCCCAGGCTTCGCGCCCACCCGCCGAATCGCCATTATCGCCACAATGAATCCGCCCAGGTGCGAAAAGATCGAAACCGGCGTGGTCATTTTGCTCCAAATCATTTCCGCGATCCACGGCGGCACGCCCAGGATCAGCCAGAAGACCGCGACGCGGATCAGAAAGGGATTGCCCATAAACAGCCCGGCCGCCAGCATAAGGTTGGAAATGTGACAGCTCCACAACATCTGCTCGGGCGTCTTTGCGACAATTATGTATTCGATCGCCCTGGCCAGGAAGAAGCAGAGCGGGAGAAACCCCAGTAGGCGGAACCGTAACGTCTGCCAAGGGGGAGTCAAAATGGCTTCGTTAGCGCTCATTGCGTGGTTCTCCTTCAAAATCTTTATACAATTATCGCCTATCCGCTATCCGCATTCCATCACTTCAGAAACCTCAGGCGCAACCGGTTTTACGCTGGCGCAATGCGTGGTTATAATGGCGTTCATAAAACACACACATTGCAATCCCGAAGAGCAGGCGCGCAAAGATCGAGTTATGTTTAAACGGGCCAATTCACTTTGGCAGTGGAGCGGTGGCAAATGGATCAACTCATTCAGTTCTTCTTCAAACACAAGTGGTCGATTTTTGCCAGAGGGCAATTCGGTTTCGCCAATCGCCCTTCATGGCTCTTGCTCGCGCTCGGCGCTGTGGCGGTCGGGCTGCTGGTCTATTTCCTCTACGTCAGGCCCGGCTACCGGATCAACTCGAAATCCAAACTCGGCCTGATCGGGTTACGCGCCGCGCTGCTGGCGCTGCTGCTGATTCTGCTCATGCGGCCCGTGGTCGTGGTCCCGTCGATCATTCCCAAAAGCGCGTCGGTCGCGGTGATCGTCGACGATTCGCGCAGCATGCAGCTCAACGACGAAAACGGGCGCAGCCGCATTGAAGCCGCCAAAGAGATTCTCTCGACCGGCCATCAATTCGCCCGCGGCCTGGACGAGAAGTTCAAGGTCAGTCTCTACGGCTTTTCGTCCGGCGCGTCGAAGGTTAAAGACGCGGGCGAACTGAAAGCCGAAGGCGGTGTGACGGATATCGTCAACGCTTTGCGCGAAACTGTCAATGATCAGAGCGGGTCGTCGCTCTCGGCGGTCGTCCTGGTCAGCGACGGGGGAGCTAACACCTCACGCGATCTGGGAGCGGAACTTCGGGAGCTGCGCGCCAAGAACATTCCCGTCTTCACCGTCGGCGTCGGCAATCCTTTGCGCTTCAAAGACGCCGAGATGTCGCGCGTGACGACTCCCCGCCGCGTGCTCGCCGGCTCAGCGGTCATCGCCGACGCCCTGGTGCGATTGAGCGGCTACGGCTCCAGCAAAGTCATAGTGGCGATCAGCGAGGACGGCCGCGCGTTGAAGACCCAGACGCTGGACGTGAAGGGCGGCGAGGCCGAAACTCTGACAGTCGAATTCACGCCGTCGTCGCCGGGCGCGCACCGATACGCCTTCGAGGTCAAGCCGCTCGACGGCGAGATGACCCTTGAAAACAACGCCCAGGACACTCTCATCGAAGTCACAAACGACCACCCGAAGGTCCTTTACATCGAAGGCGAGCCGCGATGGGAATACGGCTTCATGCGCAAGGCCCTGGCCAAAAATGAAAAGAACCTGGTTCTCGTCTCGTCGCTGCGCTCCGCCGACGGCAAGTTTTACCGGCAGGGCGTCGAATCGGGCGGCGAACTGGCGTCCGGCTTCCCCACCACCGACGAAGAGCTGTTCACCTATCATGGCGTGGTCATCGGCAGCGTCGAAGCCAACTTCTTTAATTACGACCAGCTGAGAAACATCGAGCAGTTCGCCGCCCGTCGCGGCGGGGGCGTGTTGATGCTTGGGGGCGCGCGTTCGTTCGACGCCGGGAAGTACGCCAACACGCCGATTTCCGATCTCTCACCGCTTTACCTCAACGACCAGGTCGAGGAGTACGAAACCCAGGTCGTGTCGAATTTCAAAGCCTCGCTGACCCCCCGCGGGAGAGTACACGCAGTGACCCGGCTCAACGAAGACCGCGCATTGAGCGCGAAAGCCTGGGAAGAGCTCCCTCCGATCTCGATTCCCGAACTGCTGACCGGCGCCAAACCGGGCGCGACAGTCGTCCTGGAGGCCAACGCCATCAACGACCGCAGCCGCACGGCGCCGCTGCTGGTCGAAGAGCGCTACGGGCGCGGGCGCTCGATGGCCCTGACCGCGAACGACACCTGGCGCTGGCGCATGGAGACGCCGTCCCAGAACAATTCGCACGAAACTTTCTGGCGGCAATTGCTGCGATACCTGGTCAGCGCCTCGCCCAGGCAGTACGAGGTCGCCGCCGAACGCGACGTTTACACGAAGGGCGACACGGTGATCTTGCGAGGCGAGGTGAACGACAAGAAATTCAACGCGGTCACGGACGCCCAGATCGTCGCCCGCGTCACGAAGCCTTCGGGGGCGACCGCCGAAATTCCGCTCAAAATCAATTTCGGCGAACGGCAAAACAGCTCCGGCGCCGATTACCGCAACGAATTCACGCCCGATGAAAACGGGCTGTATAAAATCGAGATGACAGCGCGGCGAGGCGGCGCCACGCTCGGCGCGGCGCAATCGACCTTCTTGATCACTGACCGTACCCGCGAATTCCATGACGCAGCGCAAAACGTCGAACTCCTCAAGCGCGCCGCCGTAGAGACCGGCGGAAAGTATTTCCCCTTGAGCGACGCCAAAGATCTGCTCGACGAGATCACGCTGCTCGAAGGCAAAAACTCCGAACGCGTCAGCAAAGACCTCTGGGACATGCCGATCAATTTCATCCTGCTCATAGGATTGGCCGGCGCCGAGTGGTTTTTGCGTAAACGTAAGGGACTGGCTTAACGCCGGTTGTCGTAAATTTGAAAAAATAATGCGCCAAGGCGCCGGTAACGTTGTGGCGCGAGTTGTTTACTCGCGCAGCTTCGGCCGAGGACGGCGCGAGTAAACAACTCGCGCCACACTAGGCGAATTTATTTCTCGAAGACCATAAACCCACGGCTAAAGTCAAGCCGCTGCTAGCGCGGCGAAGACCGAAGCAAACAGATTTCGCAAATGGGCGCGCAAGCGCGCAGAACAAAGGCGTGAAGGCCGACGGAGATATTAAATTCATCGTGATCCGCCACCTTATCACAACAATCATTATGCTGGCGCTCGTGACCGGCGCCGCCTGCGCGCAGGACGTTCCCGTCGCGCCGAAGAATCCAGTCGCCGCCAAACAGGAAGACCGTAAGGCCGAAGCGCCTTCATCACCGCGACTGCCTCCGGACCCGAACAAATTCGCAGTCATCATCAGCGGCATCGGGGGCGATGAGGCCTACTCGACCCGGTTCGCCAAATGGGCCGGCGATCTGCGCTCGGGGCTCATAGAACGTCTGGGCTTCGCCGAAGAGCGCGTAACCGCGCTCACCGAGAAACCGTCCGAGGAAGAACAACCCTGCTCGGCCGACGTGGTTCGCGACGTGTTCGGCAAACTACGCGATTCGGTCAAGCCCGACAACCAGGTCTTCATCTTCTTCATCGGCCACGGCAGCTTCGACGGAAAGATCGCCAGATTCAACCTGATGGGGAAGGATTTGTCCGCCGCCGATTACGCGCAATTGATCAAGAACCTGCCCGCGCGCAAGGTCGTCATCGTGAACATGGCCAGCGCCAGCGGCGAATTCATCAAACCGCTCTCGGGCGCGGGACGCGTCGTCATTACCGCGACTCGCAACGGGATGGAGCAGAACGCCACGCGTTTCGCCGAACACTTCATCGCCGCGCTCGGCAATCCGGAGGCCGACGCCGACAAGAACGGCCGCGTCTCCGCTTTCGAAGCCTTCGCTTACGCGACGAAGCTGACCGGGGACTATTACGAAAAGAAGGGCCTCATGGCCACCGAACACGCGCTGCTCGACGACAACGGCGACGGGGTGGGACACGCGAAGGCTGGCGAGGGCGACGGGGGGCTCGCCAGAACGACCTACTTCGATTCCCTGCCGCTGCAGCAGGCCGGCGGCGACGAGGAATTAGCGAAACTATTCTCCGAGCGCCTGCGTCTTGAAGGCGAGATCGAACAACTCAAGGCCCGCAAGTCGCAGATGAACGAAGATGAATACGACGCGGCGCTGGAGAAACTCCTGATCGAGTTCGCCAAGGTCGGTCAGAGCATCAAGGCGAAGCGGAAGTGATCATTTTATGCGGGAATTAAGCAGGAAGAGCGGATAAATAGAAATGATAGAAACCGCTCCGCCTTAACTGAGAATGTAGCGCATATGTCGAACATTAAATCAAAACCGGCTTTCGCCCTTCGATCCACTTCGGGCTTTGGGATCTGTTTGATCTTCGTCTTCTGGCTGCTCTCGTGCGCTTCAGCGCAAGACGCCCAGAACGAATCGCCCGAAGACGAACTCAAGCATGGCAAGTATCAATCAGCCATCCTCTCGTTTACTAAAATGCTCCAGGCCAACCCGAAAGACGGAACGGCTCAAAAGGGCATTCTGCAAGCCTATCTAGAGACCGGCCAGTACACCGAGGTCGAAACGAATGCGAAGAAATTTCTCGCGCTCGGCGGAAACGAGGGGCAATCGAGCCAGGCCGGCCAGGCCAGCCAGGCCAGCCAGGCCAGCCAGGCAAGATTGATGCTCGGCGAGGTCTACGCGGCCACGGGCCGCTACGGCGAGGCGATCAGAGAATTCGAGAAGGCGTCTGAGGTCGCGGGCAAAGCCGCTGAGAAGCCCGCGGCGAAACCGGACGAGCAATCGGATGAAAAATCCGATCAAGAGCTTATCCGGCTGCGCGCCGACTTACGCCGGGGCGAGGTTCTGCAGTTGACCGGCCAACTGGAACCCGCGCGGGAAATCTTTCAGTCGTTCGTAAAATATTACGAGGACGAAGAGGTCTCGGAGGCGGAACCGTTGACGCTGGTCGCGCGCGCACTGACCCATCTCGAAAGATACAAGGACGCCAACGACATCTACCTCGAAGCGATCGCGGCGGACGAAGAATGCATCGAGGCGCAACTCGGCGGCGGAGAGCTTTACACCGAGAAATACAACTACCAGGAAGCCTCCGAATTCCTGAACGACGCTTTGAAGGTCAATCCCAACAGCGCCCGCGCGCACCTGGCCGTCGCCGCGAACAAGCGGATAGAGGGCGGCGACGCGATGAACGCCGCGATCACCCAGGCGCTCAAGATCAACCCGAACTACGTCGAGGCCAAAGCCTTCGCCGCGACGATCGACCTCGAAGCCGAGCGGTACCAATCGGCGGCCAAGCTGATCGACGAGGCGTTGAAGATCAACCCCAATTCGCTCGAGGCCCACACCCTGCGCGCGGCGATGTTCTGGCTGCAGGACAAACAGGGCGACTTCAACAACGAAGTCAAGACGACGCTCGGCGTCAATCCGCGGTACGGTTTGCTTTACGAAACGGTGGCTCATTTCGCCACCCAGACGCGCCGCTACAGCGAATCCGTCGATTTCCTGAGCCAGGCCCTGAAGCTGGCGCCCGACCAGTGGTCGTCGCATCTGGCTCTGGGAATGGGCCTGCTGCGCCTTGGCAAGATCGAAGAGGGCCGCGCGGCCGTAGAGAAGTCGTTCGAGGGCGACCCGTTCAACGTCTGGGCCAAGAACATGCTCGACCTGCTCGACGCGATGAAAGAATACCGCGAGACGAAACACGGCGATTTCGTCATCAAGGCCGATCCGAAAGAGAGCGATGTCATCACCCCCTACGCCGCCGAGTTGCTGGACGAGGCGAAGGCCAAACTCTCCGCGAAATACAAATTCACGCCCCGCGCCCCGATCGCCGTCGAATTCTTCCCGAATCATGAAGACTTCGCCGTTCGCACGCTCGGACTGCCGGGACTCGGCGCGCTGGGGGTCTGCTTCGGCCAGGTTATCGCGCAGGATTCGCCCTCGGCGCGCGGCGGACAATTCAACTGGGGGAGCACGCTCTGGCATGAGTACACGCACGTCATCACGCTGCAAATCACCGACCACCTGATCCCGCGCTGGTTTTCGGAAGGACTGAGCGTCTTCGAAGAGCACAACGCGCGCCCCGGCTGGGGCGACGATTGGAGCGTCGAGCATATCAAGGCCTTCGCCGATAACAGGTGGTTCACGATAGCCAACCTGGACAACGGCTTCATTCGTCCCAAACGCCCTGACGACATCGGGCTGGCTTACTTCCAGGCCTCGCAGGTTTGCCACTTCATCGAAGACCGCTTCGGGTTCAACGCGATCCTCGAAATGCTGCGCGGCTACAAGGAGAAAAAGAAGACGCCGGAAATCTTGCTACAGGCATTGAAACTCTCGGAGGCCGACTTCGACCGGGAGTTCAATAATTACGTGAGGGGCAAAATCGATAAATACGTCAAGGCGCTCGAACCAGGCTGGAAAAACAAAGGCTACGCGCAGACGCCGAAGGAAGATATGCTGGCGAAAGCCGCTTCTTCGCCCGGCGATTTCACGCTCAATCTGTGGGCCGGCGCCCTGTATCACGCCGCGGGCGACGACGACAAGGCCGTCACGCATCTGAAGCGCTCGGTCGAACTCTTCCCCTTACAGAGCGGCGACGGGAACGCATATAAACTGCTCTCGCAGATTTACGAGAAGCGCGGCGACAAGGCGGCGTTGGCCGAGGCGCTGGAATCGCTCGTCAAAGTGGACGAGAACGATTACGAATCCTTGGATAAGTTGGCGCGATTGAAGGGCGAGGCGGGTGACAAGGCGCGCGCGCTGGAATTGATGAAGATGAGCTTTTACATCAACCCGTCCGGACACGCGGCGCACACGATAGCCGGCGACCTGCTCATCGAGCGCAAGGAGTCCGAAGCCGCGATCCGCGAATTCCAGATCGCGCTGGCGGCCTCGCCACCGAACGTCGCCGAAGCGCAGTACAATCTAGCGCGGGCCTTCTACGCGGCCGGGAAGAATAAAGAGGCCCGCCGCGCCGTCCTGCGCTCGCTCGAGGCCGCGCCCGGTTTCGACAAGGCGCAGGAGTTATTGTTGAAATTGACGGGTCAATAGAGAGTTCGTAGTTCCGCCTTCAGGCGGAAGTCTTCATCCTTTCCGCCTGAAGGCGGAACTACGAGCGCCGAGGCAGTATGAATCGAAGAAAGATAATCATCTCAATCATCGCGCTCTCGTTGATTTGCGGCTTTGCGCTGGCGCAGCGTCCTCGCGGCGGCGGCGGCCGGCGCCACGGCGGAGGGCCGCGCATATCCGAGTTGCCGAAAAACGACCATGACCTCTCGGGCCGCTTCACCTTCGTGCGCATTCGCTACGCCGACACGTCGTTGTGCAACGGGCAATTCGACCCGGTCATAGGCGACGGCGGGTTCCCATGGTCGCACGATTACCCGGTCGCCGCGCGCCACCTGATGAAGATCATGGCTGAATTGTCGAAGATCGACGCGACGCTCGACGTCGACGAACCGATCTTCACCTTCGACGACCCGCAGCTCTTCAAGTATCCATTCGCCTACCTCTGCGAGATCGGCTGCATGAACCTCGACGATAAAGAGATTGCCGGATTGCGCGAATACATCCTGCGCGGCGGATTCCTGTTGATCGACGACTTCCGCGACCAGAGGCAACTCTACAACCTGCAGCGTCAACTCAACCAGGCGCTGCCGGAGTATGAGATAAAGAAACTGGACCTCTCGCACCCGATCTTCAACTGCTTCTTTTCGATCAAGACGCTCGACGTCAACCCGATATACGGCTCGTACTACACGCCCGAATTCTGGGGCATGGAAGACAAGGACGGGCGGCTGATGATAGTCATCAATTACAATTACGACGTGAGCGATTACTGGCAATTTTCGGACAACCCTTTCAGGCCGATCGAAGAGACGAACGAGGCTTATAAATTCGGGGTCAATTACATTATGTACGCGCTGACGCATTGATACATTGGATAGTGGGCAACTGCCCACTATCCACTAAACTAAAGTTTCAGGGGAGAATAAATGACTGTTGACACACGCATGATACGTGACGAGGAGTTGTTGGACAGGCTGGCCAGCGCGCGCGGGCGGATTCTGGGTGAGATTCGCAAAGTGATCGTCGGCCAGGACGAGGTGATCGAACAGGTGCTGATCTCGCTCTTCGTCGGCGGTCACACGATCATCACGGGCGTTCCGGGGCTGGCGAAGACGCTGTTGGTCCGGACGCTATCCGGGGTGCTCGACCTTTCGTTCAAGCGAATTCAATTCACGCCCGACCTGATGCCCGCCGACATCACCGGCGCCGAGATCATCGAGGAAGACCGCACGACGGGACACCGCGCGATGGAGTTCATTCGCGGCCCGGTCTTCGCGAACATCATCCTGGCGGACGAAATCAACCGCACGCCGCCGAAGACTCAAGCCGCGCTGCTCGAAGCGATGCAGGAAGGCAACGTAACCGTCCAGGGCAACACCTATCAACTGCCCAAGCCGTTTTACGTGCTAGCGACTCAGAACCCGATCGAGATGGAGGGCACCTATCCGCTGCCCGAGGCCCAGCTCGACCGTTTCATGTTCAATGTCCGTATCGGGTACCTATCCCAAGAAGACGAGGTCGCAGTGGTCAAGATGACGACCTCGCCGCAGGATTCGGACCTGCAGCGCCTGATGTCCGCCGAAGAGATCATCGAATTCCAACATCTGGTGCGAAAAGTCCCGGCGGCCGATTCGGTCGCCCGCTACGCCGTAAACCTGGTTGGCGCGAGCCGGCCCGGACCCGACGCCCCCGACTTCGTCAATCGCTGGGTGACCTGGGGCGGGTCGCTCCGCGCTTCACAATTCCTGGTGCTTGCCGGCAAGGCTCGGGCCATCCTTTACGGGCGCTACAACGTCTCCTGCGACGACATTCGCGCGATGGCTCAACCCGTGCTGCGCCACCGCATACTTCTCAATTTCCAGGCCGAGTCCGAAAAAGTCGATACGGATCAGGTGATCCAGAAACTGGTCGATACCGTGCCCGAACCTAAATCGGGATTGAGTTGAGTTTTTTGCTGATGAACCAAACCTGAAGGTGAAAATGAACTGGCGTAGAGAGAAGAAAACCGAGACAAACGGCTCGCCGAACGGACAAGCGGCGCAAGCGTATTCCGGAACCCCAAGGTTTCTGGCGCCCGAGGTGCTCGCGCGAATCACTTCGCTCGAACTACTGTCTCGCACGGTGGTCGAAGGGTTCATCTCCGGCTTGCACCGCTCGCCGTTCACGGGTTTCTCGACCGAATTCGCCGAGCATCGCCAGTACATGCCCGGCGACGATTTGCGCTATCTGGACTGGAAGCTGCTGGGGCGCACCGACCGCTACTACATCAAGAAGTATCGCGCCGACACCAACTCGCAGTGCCACATCCTGATAGACGCCAGCGCCTCGATGCGCTACACGACGACCGGCGTGACGAAGCTGCAATACGCGCAGTACCTCGGGTCGTCGCTGGCCTATCTGGCCAACAAGCAGCAGGACGCGGTCGGATTGATCGCTTTCGACCGAGAAATCCGCACGCACGTCCCCGCCCACAACCGCATCGGGCATATGCGGACGGTCTTCGGGCGATTGGAGCAGTTGGAGGCCGGGAACGAGACCAAGTTGTCAGATATGTTGCACCTGGCGGCAGAGCGCATCACGCGCCGAGGCATCATCGTGGTCATCTCCGATTTCTACGACGACGCCGAAGCGATCATCAAGGCGCTCCAACACCTGAGATTCAAAGGCAACGACCTGATCGTCTTCCACGTGCTGGACAAGAACGAGACCGATTTCGAGTTCACCGAGCCGGTCCTGCTCGAAGACTCCGAGACCGAAGAGCAGATTCACGTCCTGCCCGACATCCTGGCCGAAGGCTACCGCAACGCCGTCCGCGAGCACATCGAAGGTTTGCGCGAAGGCGCCGCCAAGAACAAGATCGATTACGAGTTGTTGACGACGGATAAGCCGCTCGATTTCGCGCTGTTTTCGTTCCTGGCAAAGAGGGCGAAGCAATAAAGTCGTCGGCGCGTTTTTAAAGACTAGCTGAAGGTTCGAGGACCAATAGGAACAAAGCGAAAAGGCGTCTATAAGCAATTAGTCATGTCATTTCTCAATCCATTATTTCTGCTCGGTCTCGCGGCGGTCGCCGTGCCGGTCATCATACACCTGGTGCGGCGCACGCGCGCGCCGCGCGTCGAATTCCCTTCTCTGATGTTCGTGCGGCGAATACCGCAGCGCACGATCCGCCGCCGCCGGATGCAGAACTGGCTGTTGTTTGCGTTGCGTTGCCTGGCGTTCATGCTCCTGGTCTTCGCGTTCGTGCGGCCCTATTTCGGTAGCGGTCAGGCGGACACGAATCGCGGGCAGCGGGCGAACGTGATCCTCTTCGATAACTCGTTCAGCCTGCGTTACGGCAATCGTTTCGAGCAGGCCAGGCAGCGCGCCCGCGCCGTCATTGACGAGACGCGCGGCAATGAACCTACTGCGCTCGTCACCTTCGGGCAGGGATACGAGGCGCAGGGCAAATTCACAACCGACATGGGCCGGCTGAAGGCCGCGCTCGACGGCGTCAAACCCGGCTCCGACGCGACTGATTACGTTCAGGCGCTGCGCGGCGCCGAAGGACTCTTTAAAGATACCGCCGCCGCCGACAAGCGGATCGTTCTGATCTCCGACTTTCAGGCCGCCGGGCGTAATGAGGCCGAGTCTTCGTACCGCCTGCCGTCCGACATCAAGCTGGTCACCATCGACGTCGGCGAGCAGAATTCACCCAACCTGGCGATCACGGACGTCGGATTGCAGCCGCTGATCTATCAGGCGAAATACGGGGACAGGCTGACGGCGCGCGTCGCCAATTTCAGCGACGACGAAAAGGCAGGGGTGAGGGTGGAGTTTCAGCTCAATGACCACGTCGTCGAGAGGCGCGAGATAAAGGTGGCCGCGCGCGACGCTACGACGGTCGAATTTACAGGCTTCAATCTGAATGAGGGAGTCAATCGCGGCGTGATCCTGATCGAAGGCGACAATTTCCCGTTCGACAACCGCTTCAATTTCACGCTCCGTCGCGCCGAACAGATGAAGGCTCTGGTGATCGAAACGGCGACACGCGGGCGCAGCGAGAGTTTTTATTTGCGCAACGCGCTGACCACCGGCGAAAACCTGCCGTTCAATCTGGAGGTCAAAACGGCAGGCTCGGTCAACCCGGCGGACCTCGGCGCTTATCGCGTAATCATCCTCAACGACGCGCCGGTCAATCAGGCGATGGCTCAAGCGTTGATCAAATTCGTCGAGGGCGGCGGCGGGCTGGTCATCGCTACCGGGCCGCACACCGAACCGGCCGCGTTCAATCAGGTCTTCCAAAATTTCGCGCCCGCGAAGCTCGAAGAAGCGGTTCGGCTTACTGGCGGCAGAGGAAACGATTACGCGGTGATGAGCGAGATCAAAACCGACCATCCGATCTTCGACGTCTTCAAACGCAGCGGGCGCCTGGCGACGGCCCGCGTCACCGGCTACGTCCGCGCGACGGCCAGCGAAGGCGCCGGGGTGATCGCGCGGTTCGATGACGGCAGCCCGGCTTTGATCGAGGCCACGCGCGGCGGCGGCAAGCTGCTGCTCTTCACTTCGACCTTGGACGCGAGTTGGAACGATCTGCCGCTGACGCCGATATACCTGCCGCTCGTTCGCCAAATGACGCGGCGCCTGGGCGAACGCGTGGAGCGAGCGTGGAGCCTGGTCGGCGAGACATTCACAACCGCGACGGCGAAAGACGGGACCCCGCCGGCCGTAGACGCGCCTAACGGCGAACGAATCACCGACCGCAAACAGACCCGCGACGGCGAATTGATCGTCGCGGCAAGCGAACCGGGGTTCTATCGCCTGCGATACGCCGGCAATTCAGATTTCGCGGCGGTCAACCTTGACGGCAAAGAATCGGATTTGACCAGACTCGACATCGAAGCGTTTGTGACCGCGACGACCGGGGCCGATCCGAAGGGCGGGGCCGAAGCGGCGGCGAAAGAGAGGCTGAGCAAAGAAGAGATCGAATCGCGCCAGCGAGTGTGGTGGATTTTACTGATCGCGGCGTTGCTGTTGTTCATTACGGAGGCCGTGCTGGCGCGGCGTATGAAGATGGCGAGAGTGATCAACTGAACAAAGTTTAGGTTGGTTATCAAATGCGTATACGGATCAGTACCGCGAGCGGTAGCGAGCGTGATTAAAGGTAAAGCGCGCTCGCTACCGCTCGCGGTACTGACCCGGA
>DATEMG010000447.1:0-3906 GCA_035275805.1 Blastocatellia bacterium | reverse complement strand
AGAGCTTTGGGCAGAGCTTTGGGCAGAGCTTTGGGCAGAGCTTTGGGCAGAGCTTTGGGCAGAGCTTTGGGCAGAGCTTTGGGCAGAGCTTTGGGCAGAGCTTTGGGCTCCTCCGCCCGCGGTCGCGTTTGTCATCTCGATTTCCATTGGCGCTGTGACGCCCAGGCGAATCTTCATCTCGCCGTTGGGTTGAACTGGGAAGCATTGCACGCTGATGACGTCGCCTCCCTGGGTAGTCACCAGAACCGGGTCGCGACGAGTTCTGACGACCGAGTCATAAGCCGCCTGGACCTTCCCGCGTTCGGCGAAAGCCGCCTCGCGTTCTTCGCCGTTGACCCACAGCGTCAAGCGCGAGACCACGCCGCCAGGCGGCAGGGCAAGTCGCGCGCGCGCCTCCTGCTGGAACGTGGCTGTGTTCTTGAAGACCATCGTCCATTCCATATAACCGAGCGCGGAGTCGGGGTCGAACGAACCGTCAATGCGCGAGACGGCGAGCGACAGATCGGGTTGTGTCCAACCGCTCAGCTCGCCGGTCTCATCAAGATCGCGGATGGCGTACTTGTCGGCCAAAACGTTCAGACGTCCGCCGCGCAATGGGGCGTAAGTTTTGCCGGTCACGCGATAAACGACCTCCTGCGCCCGCTCGACGCTCACTGGATAGCTGGAGTTTAGAAAGACTCCCGAGAGGCTGGCCAATCCGCCACGCTGACTGTAGGCGGACAATAATGTCGTCTTATGCCCATACCGGCGCAGCAGATCGATCGCGCGCGTCCTCTCGGCTTGCGAATCCGAAGCGGCCTTCGACATCCAGACGCGTGTGAGTATCACCGGGGCTTCGGCGGCGACCAGAATCAGCGCAGTCATCGCCAGCCCCCATCCGAAGCCTCGCAATCTCGCCTTGCCCGGTTCGTAAATCCCGCGCCCATCTCGCCTCAGCGCCAGCAACCGCCGCAAAAGGATCGCCGACGCAATCAGCGAGAACAGGGGCGTCATCGGCAGAATTCCCAGCCCGTAGATGACAATCGCCACTAGAGAGATGGGCATTAACGGCAGGTAAAGAATCGTGTAAAAAGTGGAAACCACGACGGCAAGGCCATTGGCCAATCCCAGTCTCCAGTGATATTCCGCCCCGTCCCGTCGCAGTTCGTATATGACTAGCAGATTGGCCAGCGGCGTGGCTATGACCAGAATCTTGTGCCAGACGGTCGGCAGAGGGTCGAAGATCTCCTCGGCGCAGATGCGTGTAGTGATCTCGATAAAGATGGCGACAGACGGCAGAATCACTCCCATGAGAATCAACGATATCCCAGGCTTTTTGCGCGGGGGACTGAGAATGAATGCCGGCGGCTCCGGCTGCGTTTCAATCTCCTGCGCGATCAGGCGTTCGACCGGCGTGGCCTTGGACGCGTTCGCGGGGTCTTCATTAGTGAGGAGCGCAACTGGCTTGTTCGGGTCTTCGGGCATAATTTCCTCTCTTTTTCCTCGTCGCATTGATAAGGCCAGGAACGAGGCGACGCCGAATCAGTACCGCTCGCGGTACTGATGATGATTGCTGGGCGGCGCGATCTTGCGTTAAGTAGTGTGTGTTGTCAAGAACTTTACTTTATAAAGCATGACGGCGCGCCGCAAATTCTCGCTTCTCCGGTCGCGGTCGGCGCGGACTATAAGATGCTTTCGGTTTGCGCCGTAATGAGTGAAGCCGCCGCGACGGCTGCGGGTTCCGCGCTGAGCATCCTGTGGAAACCCGCAGTCGCTGCGGCGGCTTTTCAGTTGAGTCTATGATCCATAGCCAACTTTTTAACGCGCTCGTCGAGCTGGCGTTGCAAATTGTTTCTCTCCTCCTGCAATTTCTTCTCTTCCTGCCGCAGCTTCTCCAACTGATCTTCGCCCTGCGCAATCTTGCCGACGTAGCGTTGGACCAGCTGTTTCTCCTCGTCTGTCTTGCCCAGCGCGTGCAGGTTTTCGCGCATCCGCTTCTGGTCTTCAGCAATCAAACTGATGTCAGCTTTCTTTTCAACGATCTCTCGCGACAGTTGCGACATCTGAGTTTTCAGATCAGCGACGCCATCGAGCGATTGCTTCATCTCGGGCGTCAGGTAATTCGATTTGACGAAGACCTGAATGTCGTTAGTGGTGATGTTGTTCAGGGCGTAGGTGTGCGATTCGGGCAATTCTTCGCTGACCGAAAATTGCGTTGTGGTTTTCGGCGCGACGACTACTTTGAAGCGATGGTATTCCTCGGTCGTCTCGACGGGCCTGGCGGTTTTGACCAACTGCCATTTCTCGTCCTTGTCGTAGGGATGCTCGATGTAGACGGTCTTGGCGCGGTCGGTCAGGTTGTTGAGCGCGTAGACGGTCGTCTTCATCTGTTTGTAATGCAGCCGGAACTCGCCGTTGATGATTTCGGCGCGATAAGCCTTCTGGTCTTCTTCGTCTTCCTTGACGCTGACGCGGCAGCCGAGGTCGACGGCATATGTAATGAAGCGCTTCTCGCCGGGTTTGATGCGGCCCGTCAGAGCCTCGCCGGCGTAGGTGTCGTTTTCGATGATCGTCAGCGGCCCGCTTTCGAGCGTCAGCCCCGAGGTGTTATTGAGGTAGAGCGCGCTCATCGGGTTCCGCTCTCGCGCCTCCTGGTTGTAAAGAGAGACGCTCTCGCCTTCGATCTGATTTTGCAGGATCGGGATCAGCGCCGAACTGTTGCGTTTGATCGTGACCGGATGCGCGATGCGGTATTCGAACAGTTCGCCGATGTCCTGAGTTTCAATGTCGGCCTCGACGCCGGAGCCCTCATCTCTCATCGCTGCAGCGCCTGGGGCCAATTTGGCCATGTTGAGATAATTGCGGCTATTCAGCGGTAAGGTACTGATTTTGTGTTCCGAGATGCTCGCTGTTTCAGAAACCGATCCGACATCCATTTGAAAGTTGTTGCGAGCCAATTTTCCGGAAGCCAGATTCAGGCGTTCGATGACGGCGCTCTTGAAGCCCGGACTATCAACACTGACGCGGTAAGTTCCCGATGGCAGGCCGCGCAATCTGTAACGGCCATTGGCGTCGGTCGTCGCGGTTATTTCAGCGCCTGTGCTTGTTTGAGTGGCTCTGATCGTAGCGTTCGGAAGAGCCGCGCCGGCCATATCTCTGACTACTCCCTCAATGGCGCCGCCGCCGGAAGCGAATCCTAGCGTCGTCCCGAGCGAAGCCTGAGGAATCTGGGGCGCGACCGATACGTCGTCCGGCATTCCGACCACCGGGCGTTGTTTGTAGCGCGGCTGCTGCAAATCCTGAATGAACGAGACCGGCGCGCCGGAAACAAGCGAGAGCGTAACGTCGTTCCAGTCCTCGTCCTGCACGTTGTCCACCAGCGCCCAGCCTTGCAGGAACGGCTTCGATTTGGCGTCGAGCACTACACGATAAGTCGTCTTCCAGATGGGCGCTTCGACTACGTAACTCAGGAACAGGTCGCGTTCGCCCTGCCCCGTAGTCGAGATGGTCAGCTTGCGCAGATTTTTGTGAATCGTCGATTGCAGGATCGAGAGGTATTGTTCAAGGTCTTCGCGCAGCTTCGCGTCGAGCAGCTTGATGCCGCGAATCTGATCGAGCGGGACGCTGCGCAATTCGCCTCCGTCGCTGACCATAACCAGCTCCTGCTGATCGATCTTTTCAACGCCCTGCGTCCGCGCGCGTTTCTCAATGCCTACGATGACTCCCGCGGCGGGGGTCGGCCCCGCGCGGACTTCGACGCGTGCGCCCTTCAACTGGCCGAGCAGCGAGGTCAGCCCCATCGCGTTCGTAGAATCGAGGCTGATGCCGAACTCTTCCAGTCGTTTATCGATCGGTTTAATCGAATCGAAAGTGACAGCGGAAATTCTGCCCTTGCCCATGTCGAGCGCGACCAGCGATTTCAGCACG
>DATEMG010000446.1:0-12331 GCA_035275805.1 Blastocatellia bacterium | reverse complement strand
AGGATTCACTCGACCCAATCGGCGATGAACACATTGGTGTCGCCCTGTTTCGCCGCGTTGCGGTTGGAGCAGAAGACGATCTTCTTGCCGTCAGGCGAGAACATCGGGAATCCGTCGAAGGTGTCGTTGAATGTGACGCGCTCAAGCCCCGAGCCGTCGGCATTGATCACGTAAAGGTCGAAATTTCGCCCTCGCTCGTCATCCAGGTTCGACGAGAAGATGATGCGCTTGCCGTCTGGGAAGAAGTAAGGGGCGAAATTGGCCTTGCCGTTATTGGTCAGGCGGCGTTTGTTCGACCCGTCGGCGTTCATCACCCAGATGTCCAGCTTCGTCGGGCGGATCATGTTGTCTTTCAGTAACGCCAGATAATCGGACTTCTCTTTTTCGGTCTCGGGATGGTGGGCGCGGAAGACGATCTGTTCGCCGTCGTAGCTCCAGAAAGGGCCGCCGTCGTAGCCGAGTTCGTTGGTCAGCCGCTTCACATTCTTGCCGTTCTTGTCCATCGTATAGATATCCAGGTCGCCGTCGCGCAGGCTGGTGAAGACGATCGTCCCGTCTTTACGGATCGTGGCCTCGGCGTCGTAGCGGTCAGTCGTCGTAAGGGGCTGGACGTTCGATCCGTCGAGGCCGGCGATTAGGATGTCGAAGCCGGGGAATAGCGCCCAGACGTAGCCGCGCGAGTAATCGGGTTTGGGCGGGCAATCGGGCGAAGCCTTGAACGTCGAAGCGTAGACGATGTGTTTATTGTCCGGGGTGAAGTAAGCGCAGGTGGTCTTGCCCTGCCCGTTCGACAGCATCTTCATGTCCGACCCGTCGATGTTCATTGAGAAGATCTGGTCGCAGCCGTCGCTCTTGGTCGTGCGCTGGAAGATCAACTTTTTGCCGTCGGACGAGAAATAGGCTTCGGCGTTCTCGCCTTCATTGGTCAATTGTTTGACGTTGGCCAGATGGCGCTCGCGCGGATCGGCGAGGACGGAGTCGATCTCGAATTTGGCGAATTTTCTGTATGTCTTCGATGGGAGCGAATCTGTTTGTTTAAAAATGAAAGACGATCCCGAAGCGAACGCGCACAGGATCGATAGCAGGATGATTGGGATTCGCATGATTCTTTTTGGAGAAGGAAGGGCCACAGAGCGCACAAAGTAAAACCCCCGGTGATCTCTGTGCGCTCTGTGGCCGACTTGATTCTATATTTACCGGTGCCCGCCTTTTGTCCGCTTCTCTTCTTTGAGAAGCGCCTTGCGGCTAAGGCGAATCTTGTTGCCTTCGACGTTGATGCATTTAACCAGGATCTGCTGACCCTCTTTCAGCTCGTCGCGGACGTCGCGGACGCGATAATCAGCGATCTCCGAAACGTGGAGCAGCCCCTCGGTGCCGGGGAAGACCTCGATGAAGGCGCCGAAATCGACGATGCGCGTGACGGTGCCGAGGTAAGACTGGCCCACCTCGACTTCGGCCGTCAGGTCGCGGATGATCTGCATCGCGGCCTCGGCGGCCTCGCCGTTCGGCGTGGCGATGGCGATCCGGCCGTCGTCAGAAATGTCGATCTTCGCGCCGGTCTTCTCCTGGATGCCGCGAATGACCTTGCCGCCTGGGCCGATGACGTCGCGAATCTTGTCCGGGTTGATCTGCATAGTGACGATGCGCGGCGCGTATTTGCTGATCTCCTCGCGCGGCTCGGTGATGGCTTCGTTCATCTTGTCGAGGATGAACATCCGCCCCTTCCTGGCCTGCTCCAGAGCCTCGGCCAGAATCTGGGCGTTCAGTCCTGTGACCTTGATGTCCATCTGGAGCGCCGTGATTCCGGCGCGCGTCCCGGCGACTTTGAAATCCATGTCGCCGTAATGGTCCTCGGCGCCGGCGATGTCGGTCAGGATGGCGTATTTCTTGTCTTCCATCACCAGGCCCATCGCCACGCCAGCGACCGGCGACTTGATAGGCACGCCGGCGTCCATCAGCGCGAGCGCGCCGCCGCAGACCGTGGCCATCGAGGACGACCCGTTCGATTCCGTGATGTCTGAGACGATGCGGACGGTGTATGGAAAGACCTCTTCTACGGGCATCACCGCGTCGAGCGCGCGCAGCGCCAGGGCGCCGTGGCCGATCTCGCGCCTTCCGGGAGAGCCCACGCGCCCGGTCTCGCCGACCGAAAACGGCGGGAAGTTATAGTTGAGCATGAAGCGACGTTTGATCTCACCCACTTCCAGACTGTCGATGTATTGCACGTCCTGCGAGGTGCCGAGCGTCACCGTGACCAGCGCCTGGGTCTCGCCGCGCGTAAAAAGCGCCGAGCCGTGGGTGCGTGGGAGCCAGCCGGCTTCGCTCGAAATCGGGCGGATCTCGGAGAACCTGCGGCCGTCGGGACGGCGGCGGTTGTTCAGAATGTCGTCGCGGAAGATGCCCTCTTTCAGATTGTCGAACAACTCGCCGGCTTCGACGCGCAACTCGGGTTGGTCTTCGGGGTAGCTTTCGACGACGCGTTTCTTCAATTCGTCGATCGCGGTGTAGCTCTCAATCTTGCTCTTGTTCTGGACGTTCAGCGCGTCGCGCAGGTCGTTCGAGTATTTCTCGGCGATCTCCTTCAGCATGGTCTCGTTGACCGGCTTCGGAGTAAATTCGCGCTTCTTGATTCCCAGCGCCTCGTACATCGAGCGCTGCAACTGGCAGAGCTTCCTGATCTCGCCGTGCGCGAACAACAAAGCCTCGATCATCACCTCTTCACTGACCTCTTTGGCGCCGGCCTCGACCATCACGACAGCCTCTTCGCTGCCCGCGATGATCAGGTTGAGTGTCGAATTGCGCTGCTGCTCATACGTCGGGTTGACCACGTATTTGCCTTCGACCAGGCCGACGCGCACGCCGGCGATCGGATTGTAGAACGGGATGTCCGAAAGGTAGAGGGCCGCCGACGCGCCGGTGATCGCAAGCACGTCGGGATCGTGTTCGTCGTCGGCCGAAATGACCATCGAGATGATCTGCGTCTCGTGCTGATAACCGGTGGGGAAGAGCGGACGGATCGGACGATCGGTCAGGCGCGAGGTCAAAATCTCTCTCTCGGTCGGGCGCCCTTCGCGTTTGAAATAGCCGCCGGGTATGCGTCCGGCGGCGTAGCCGTATTCACGATAATCAACTGTGAGCGGGAAGAAACTCGCGCCCTCCTTCGCCTGTCGCGCGGAGACGGCCGTGACCAGCACCACAGTCTCTCCCTGGCTGACCAGCACCGCTCCGTCAGCCTGCTTCGCAATGCGGCCCGTTTCCATCGTGAGTTCACGGCCGCCTAGATTTATTCCTTGTTTCAAAAACATTGTTTATCTCCTCATATACTATATTGGATCGGGCAGCCAGGAGTGATGATGGCGCTGAGGGCATCCGAAACCGGTTCACTCAAAGTTCGCTCGGAGGTTGAACCGGCTCGAATGTGTAATCGTTTTCCCGGCGCCTTCTGAGGGGCTGGACAACTCAACCGGGTGTTGCTGGGGGCCCGGATTAGTTGGGCGGGAATTACATTGCCGTCACGTGCGGCTGCAAAACGAAAGCGGCGTCCACCGCTCGGACGCCACCAACATATCCAACTACTTTCTCAAGCCAAGACGAATGATCAGGTCGTGATAACGATTGATGTCGCGACCCTTCAGATAGTTGAGAAGGCTGCGGCGCTGGCTGACCAGCTTCAACAGCCCACGGCGCGAATGATTGTCCTTCGTGTGAGTCTTGAAATGATCCTGCAACTCATTAATGCGTTTAGTCAGCAACGCAACCTGAACTTCCGGCGAACCAGTGTCGCCGTCGTGAGTCTTGTACTGCGAAATCAATTCCAGTTTAGCCTCTTTTGCTAAAGCCATTACTCTTTTTCTGCCTCCAGATTCCTAGATGACGATTCTTAGTGTCGAGTTAGGGGTAAAAAGTATCAGAGCGACCGTTAAACTTCAAGGCGCAACAATTGATTCTCCAACCTGGAATTATATCCTCCGAACGCCTTCTCTTCGACGAAGATTACGTCTGAGTATGTTCATCAAGGGGAACTGCAATTAGCTTATAAAAATTTGTGTCCTTCCTGACAATCGAAACGTCTTTAAGTTGAGCACTCCCCCATAACCATATCACCACAGATCTGCTGAGTGCGCGCATAATCTTTCACAGGACTCGTTCATGTCGTACTGATCAGCGCCCTGAAGCAATGAAAACACGCCACCACGTGTGCGACGAATAAATCCGTCGCGCGCGTGTACATATTTGAAGGAGGGAACCATCACGTTATGATGCTGAGCGTAAATTTTTTGTATATTTTCAACTGGATCGATATTCACAACCTGGCTTTTCTCTATACCGATCCCGGCTCCGGAGCCTTGATTTGGCAATTGTTGGTAGCGTCGTTTGTCGGCGGACTATTTTACATGCGCTCATTCATCCGAAGAATCACATCAAAGATGTCCGACAGGAAAAGCGGGCGCCAGAGTGATCGACAAGGCGCCGTCGATCACTCTGGTTCAACCAACTCGAACCGAAACAGCGTTCAGTAGGCTCGGGGGGCGCAAATGACAATCTCCTTCCGGGACCCTGACGGTCGTCTGCTGGTAATCGATGACCGGGTCTTACGTATTGTCAACAAGACCGGCGCCGCGAACCTCAATGCTTTCCTCGCCTCCGCCGTCGCGAAACAGTTTGTAGCGGCGGGCCAATTGGCGCGCACGGGTCATCCGGGCGCGGATAGCGTAAAACTACTTTCCGAGTATCTTCAACGCGAGAGCGGGAAGGATGAAGCCCCCGAGGCGGTTTTTGAGCATGAGCGCATCGCTTTCCCGAGCTACCCCTACGAGTGGGCGCCGGAGATGTTATACGGGGCCGGTCGCCTGACGCTCGATCTCGCTGAGAGCGCCTTGGCCGAAGGTTTCGGGCTGAAGGACGCCACTCCTTACAACGTGTTGTATCGCGGCCCGAAGCCGGTTTTCGTCGACCTGCTCTCTTTTGAGAAGCGTGATCCACGCGACCCCGTTTGGAAGCCCTATGCCCAATTCGCGCGCGCCTTCCTGCTGCCGCTGTTGGCCAATAAATACTTTGGGCTGGAATTAAAGCAGCTGTTCCTCGCAAATCGCGACGGCCTCGAACCTGAAGAAGTGTACGGACTATGTGGAATCACCCAGAAGCTACGGACGCCGTTTCTGACACTCGTTTCTATTCCGACGTGGTTAGCTTCCAAATCTGGTAAGGATCAGGCGAAAATCTACCGCGAGCGGCGATTGGGGAGCGCCGTGCAGACGAGCTACGTGCTCGATCTCCTCTTCAGGCGGCTGCGGCGCCAACTCAAAAGGGTCGAGCCGTTGGGCCGCCGGAGGTCCGAATGGACCGATTACGTTTCATTCAACAAGAGCCACGCCCCGGATTATCTCGCGGAAAAGCAGGATTTCGTCGAGCATGCGCTCTGCGAGTTCAAGCCGCGAAATGTTCTGGACGTGGGGTGTAACACCGGGTATTTCAGTCGGATCGCCGCCAGGGGCGGCGCCGGCGTGGTCGCCATCGACCAGGATCCGGTGACGGTCGGCGAACTGTGGCGCGAGGCTGCAACCTCGGGCCTGAACATTTTGCCGCTCGTTTTAGACCTTACGCGCCCGAGCCCGAGCGTCGGGTGGCGCAATGCGGAAAACCTGTCTTTCCTCGCCCGCGCGCAGGGCGCGTTCGATCTGGTGTTGATGCTGGCGGTAATTCATCACATGCTCGTCTGCGAGCGCGTCCCGCTGGATGAAATTCTGAGCCTAGCCGTAGACCTGACGACCGACCTGCTGATCGTCGAGTTCGTGGCGCCCGATGATCCCATGTTTCAGCGCCTCGCGCGCGGGCGCGACCATTTGTTCAAAGACTTGACGAACGACGCTTTCAGAAACGCCTGTCTGCGGCTCTTCGACGTCGTTCTCTGCCGGCGATTGGCCGGCGCGCATCGCTGGGTTTATTTGCTGAAGAAGAAGAGATGAAGCGGTTTCACTATATTCGTATTAAGGACGTGATCACGGCGCTGTCGCTCTCCAACCTGTGTTTTCTCGCGGCGTGGCGTTCCGTGCTCTCCCCCCCGGACCCCAACGGATACACGCTCACGGAGTATGCTATGTGGAGGAATTCTGTAGGGCTGATGCTCGACGTATTGCTCCTCGCAACGCTCTTCTGGTCGTCATACGCTTTCGCCCGACGCCGGGGCCAAGAGCGCCTCCTGTCGATCGCGCGCTGGGTGTTTCTCTTCGTGGCGTTTGCCGCGCTGGACGTCGCGCGCAGACAGTTCTACGGCCCCTTGACCGCGCCGGCTTTTATAGCGGTCGTGGGCAAAACCGCTTTCATCGCCATTCTTGTCGTCGCCTTTTTCCTGATCGTTTTTACTCTCGCGCGCCATTCACGGCGAGTCATTTCCGTCGCGCAGGCGGTGGTGTTGATTCTTTCGCCGTTTGCGCTCATGACCTTCTCGCAAGCGGCCTGGTCCCTCGTGAAAAGCCGTCCGGCCAATGCGGCGGCGAAAAACAAATCGCCGGCTTACGCCGGCAATAGCATACGGCCTGCGACTCGCGTCTTGTGGGTTATCTTTGACGAGTTGGATTACCAGGCGGCTTTCGCCGCGCGGCCGTCTTCAGTCGCGCTTCCCGAACTCGACCGCTTGCGCGACGAATCCATTGCGGCCACTAGCGCATACCCGCCTGCCAGATGGACTATGCGATCAATCCCCGCGCTCGTCACGGGGAGGCTCGTCGCCGACGCGCAACCATCAAGTTACAACGAATTGATGATCAAGTTTGACGGCGCCGGCGAACCTGCGCCGTGGAGCGTTCAGCCGAATGTCTTCTCCCGCGCGCGGGAGATCGGAGCCGCGGCCGCCCTCGTCGGTTGGTATCATCCCTATTGCCGGGTGATCGGAGGCGATTTGGCCAGGTGTTCATTTACCGTGGTCGCCAATGAAATGGACGCGCGCGGTCAATGCGTCTCCCGAAGCATGCTTGAGCATTTTCGAATGATCGGCGCCGCCGCCCAGGTGATTCGCCAGGTTCTTCCTAAATCTCTGAAGTCTGAAAAGAGTTCGGAGTTTAATTACGTCGAGGGCCTGAAACGAATCACTCAGGAAAGCGCGGCGGCGGCGGCGGACGGCGCTCTCTCGCTCGTCATGGTCCATTTCCCGGCGCCTCATTGGCCTTGTATGTACGACCGTCGGAAGGACGATTTCACTTTTGAGGGCGGCTGTAATTATTTCGACAACCTCGAACTCGTCGACCGAACCTTCGGAGACTTGCGCCGCTCAATGGAGCGCGCCGGGTTATGGGAAGATACGGTCGTGCTTGTTTCGTCGGATCATTGGTGGAGAACTGAAATTTGGCCAAAAAATCAATCATGGACGAATGAGGAGCAGGCTGTGCTGTCTAAGGCCGCAGACTACCGTGTCCCTTTCATGCTGAAGTTGAAAAGACAAAGAGCAAGCGTCGTTTACCAGCCTTCTTTCAACACCGTCCTTAGTCAAGACCTTCTGCTTGCGCTGATGCGCGGCGAATTGTCCGCGCCTCCAGATGTGACGGGGTGGCTGGACCGGCATCGCTCGATAGAAAAAAGCCCATATTGACGTTCCTGCGGAAAATGGTAGGGCGAACTTCCTGGGAGCGCAGGCATCCTTGCCTGCTTGCATCGGCCAGTCGGTCATTGCCGGAACACCAGCAGGCAAGGATGCCTGCCCTCCCAGGGGATTTTCGTTGCTTCAGGGTTTGGCGTCGGGTTTGGTCTCGGACTTTGTATCGGAATTGGCTTCGGGTTTTGTCTCCGATTTGGACGGACGGCGTTTGCGGGTGAAGGTCGAGGGTTTGCCAGGGACGATGTCCAAAGCCCCGTCACAGGAATCGGCGCTCGCTTTACTCTTCTTCGCCGGCGGTTTCTCGGCCGGTTGTTTCTGATCTTGGGCAAACGCGCCGTAAGGCAAGGCGAACAGAAGCAAGCCGATGAAGATCGCGCGCAAAACATCTCGTGACTTCCGAATCAGCATAAATCTCACCTGCGAATACTTGATTTGTGGCGTTGCAAACCTGAAATCGAAGTCGAGGGTTTGAACAGGCGCATTGTACATCAGCCGCAGCAAAAACCAGACGGGGAACGCGCCGCTTTCGCCAGCTTGTTCGGCTTTTAATCGCTGTGTTAGACTTCCCGCGCTTCTTGAAACGATGAAAATAGACAGGATTTACAAGATTTCTCAAGATTTTCTACTTTGAGACGAATATTGAGAAATCCTGTAAATCCTGTCTGCTTTCCGCAATTTTGTGAGGTCAACTGTTTTGCGATTTGCGACTCTCGGATTGGTGAAACGAATAGCTGTGGCGGTCGGGGCATTGGCTTTTTTATGCGCCGGCGCGTTCGCTCAAGGGTTCTCATTTATCATTCCGTCTTCAAACTCGTCTGTGGCGGCGGCGGACGCGGTCGTGGTGATGCCGTTCGAAAACCGTTCGCAGATACCCAAATATAATTGGATATGCGACAGCTTCGCGATCCTGATCGGGGACGTGCTTGACGCCCACGGCGTGAGCGTCGTTAATGTTGACAAGCGCAATCTGGCTTTCGAAAAAATGCGTCTGAGTCCGAGCGATCTGTTGACGCGCGCGGCGATGATTCGCGTCGCCGGCGCCGCGCAGGCCAACCTGGCGCTCATCGGCGAATTCGACATCGGCGAGGCCAAAGAATCCGTCACGATCTCGATTATGGCGCGCCTGATCGAGACGCGCGAGGGGCGGCTGGTGGGCGCCAAGACGTTCAATTACAGCGGCTCGCTCTCAGACCTTCAGGAGTGGCAGGGGCAATTGGCCTGGAACATAGTTTACGAGCGCAACCTTGCGCCGCCTTACTCGAAGGAGCATATGCTGCGCCGCGCGAAGCAGTTCCCGCCGGCCGCCTACGAAAGCTTCGTCAAAGGCGTTCAGACGCGCGATTTGAAATTACGCGAATCTTTCCTGCTCCGCGCCATTCAGGAGTGCGAGAATTCGGGCGGGGCCGGCTACTTCCCGCAGGCGATCTACGAACTTGGCCTGCTGTATTTCCGCCAGGCCGATTTCGCCGAGTCCGCGAAGCTACTCAAGCGGCTCAACAAGGACGACCCGATTTACGTCGAGAGCCTCTTCTATCTCGGCCTGGCCGCTTACAAGGCTGGAGACGCCAACGAGGCGACGTCAGCCTTCGAGAGGTTGATTGAGTTGGCCCCTAGCGCCGAAGCGGTGAATAACGCCGGGGCGGCCCTGCTGGCGAAGGGCGATAACGAGAGGGCGCTGCAACATTTGCGTCGCGCGCTGTCTAACAGCCCCAACGACGCGCTCTATCGCTTCAACCTGGGGTACGCGCAGTGGCGGGCCCGGAACTTCGCCGAAGCCGTCCAGCATTTGCGCGCCGTCACGCAGGCCGACCCGCGCGACGGCGAAGCGCAGTTCCTGCTGGCAAAGGCGCTGGAGGCCGCAGGACAGCAGGCCGAGGCGGCGCGCGCAGACAACGAGGCGAAGCGCTATCTGTCGAATTACGCCAAATGGGCCGTCGCGCCCGACCGACTCCCGATCCTGGCGCGGTTCAAGGAGGATTTGAATCGGGCTACGTTTTATAAGATGGAAGGTCAGTGGCGGATCAAAATCAAATGATTACCCAGATCAAATATCCTTCGCGCGCAAAGGCCCTCATGGCAGCGGCCATTTTTTCCGTCCTTGCGCACGCGGCGATTCTGCTGGCGATCCGAGTCGCTCCGATCGTCCGCATTTTGATGGGGCTCCGAGGGGTCGACTACGTTTATGCGGATTACAACCGCGGGATCCTGATCGATTTCTCCAAACTGCCCAAACGTCTGGAATATCCGCCAGGCTACCTTGGCTTCCGCCCGCCGAAAAAGACCAGATCGCTTGATGACATAAAAAAAGAAGAGGCGCGCCGCGCCCGTCTGGAAGCGCGCCGAAAGCGCGAGCGCGATTTGGCTGAAAAACGCGCGGCCGAGGAGCGGGCCAAAGCCAAAGAAAAGGAGAAAGCCGACCTGGCCAACGCCAAACCAACCCCTACGCCAACGCCGAAGCCCGACAGCGGTTACGGCAGTTTCGGCAAGATCAACACGGCGCCGATAAAAGATCAGATTCTAACGCTCTACCAGGCGAAGAAGGACGGCAGGCTGAGTATTCCCGACGGCAAATTCAGGGTCGGCGTTCAAGGCACAGTCAAACCTGACGGCACACTCGCCGAGTATCACGTACACATTCCATCGGGCATCGCGGAGATCGACGCTTCCGCGATGGCGATACTGGCGGCGGTCAGTGAAAGCCGCGCGCTCGGCCCGCTCGCTAAACTGACCTCAATCACCATGGTTCTGGACATTGATCAGGAAGCTAAGTTGATCGTCACGGGCATCACCAGTAACGAGAGCGACGCCCGCAACCTCCAGAATCTAGCCGACGTCGCATTGTTGGCTGCGCGTATCAAAAAGAGCAATGACGAGGCGGCCATGATCATGCTCAAGAATTTGAAGGTCAACCGCACCGGGACACGCATCGAGGCCATCATAAGAGTGCCGAAAGAGCAGGCCAAAGAGACGCTGGCCAAAACGATGGATAAGTGACGGCGGTAGGTTTTTCAGCCCTTGTATGCGTATCGGCTGAGGATTCCCGCAAATCCATTTGAAAAGCGAGCCAGGCTTTCAGATGTTTCAAAAGCCTTCTTGTCGCGGTCAAATGATCGCGCCACTATCAGGCAGAATAACTTTCCTTCCGCCAATCCGAGCATACAGTAGTCCGGATGTTTTTTCTTTTTCGAAAGCTCCAGCAGCGTCTTCGCGACGGACTCATCCGAGACCTCCACTAAAATGACGTTAAACATTTGGCTTTCGTGGTCAGGGTGTTCATTTTGCCGAAGCTTGCCGCTAATCGTCGCGCCGCCTCGAACCGCCAGCAGCGATTTGTCGAGCGAAAGGCTGTCTTTCGTCTTCAACCAATAGTCGGGAAGGTCGGTCGCAATTGAAACGAGGTCGGGTTGATATTTGTCTGCCGTGATGTATTCCGCCAGCTCGAGCGCGATTTTCTTCAGGTCGTAAGTCGGATTGTAGACATTGAACTCCCAGCCTATGAATCCGATCCCATCTCTTGTCTCAACTTCGTCGTAGCCCCATTTCGCTCTCAGGACTTTGTCTTCCGAAGGGCGTTTGATGAAATCCTTGATAAGTCCCGAAACTTTCGATTCCGAAAGCGCTGCGGCGTCGCTGAGTAGTTTGTTGGCGTTCTGTCCGATCTTTACCGCCGAATGGTGAAGCAGACTGATCGAGACAAGAGCGTCGCGGAAATCCACTCGATCAAGTTCGATCATTGAGAGGGCCGTCAATCCGTCAATCAGCCAGCTGGCGTTCCGTTCACGAATTCCGAAAACCGCCGCTCGTTTGCTGAAGGTGAGGAGAGTATAGAACTCATCCATGCTGATCGAAGCCCTCGTCTTCGCGCGAGACACCGCGCCGCCCTTCGCAAAACTTCGACACAATTCACGCAGCTTGGAATCCAGAGCGCTCGGAGCCGGGTTGATCAGATATGTCTCCCCGCGCCAGAAATCATAATCTCCACCAGGCATAGGAGATTTTCCTGTATTGCCGCTCGATTTCCGTTGTTGCTCAACTTCCATCGCTTTAGCGAATTGTTCCCCTATGGCATATGCGTTTTTGGGCTCAGGCTTGCGGATTGAGACGAGAAGTACGAGGGCCAGAAGTAAGAGGGCTGCGATGATTATTCCGAATTTCAACCTCATAGGTTCCCTCATTGCCGGGGCTGCCGGTAGTCTTGGGCGTAATATCGCGTACAGGTTTGGCTGACGTTTCCCCAGTTAATCAGGCTATTCGGCCGAAATCGTCCTGCAACCGCACGATGTCGTCCTCGCCCAGATAATCGCCGCGCTGCACCTCGATAAAGATCACCTTCTCACCGCCGGGATTTTCGATCCGGTGCGCCGCGCCCACCGGAATGTCGATGTATTCGCCCGCGTTGAGAATTATCTCTCTGTCGTCGAGCGTGACCTTAGCCACTCCCCGCGCTATGAACCAGTGCTCGGCGCGGCGCGCGTGTTTCTGATAGCTCAGCCGTTTGCCCGGCAGAACCTCGATACGTTTAACTTTGTATCCCTCGCCCTCGTCGAGGACGGTGAAATTGCCCCATGGGCGCTCATCATAGCGAGGCGAATTATCCTCTTTAGGTGAAAACACAGATGCTTACTCCTCAGAATAAGGCAGGGCAGACTACCTGGGAGCGCAGGCATCCTTGCCTGCTTGCTTCGGCCAGTCGCCCATTGCCGGAATCCTAGCAGGCAAGGATGCCTGCGCTCCCAGGTA
>DATEMG010000445.1:0-5240 GCA_035275805.1 Blastocatellia bacterium | reverse complement strand
CATCAACAATAGGATTCGTAGTTCTTGCGATCATCGTTCTTCTGATCATCGCGCGCGTCGTTTATCGTCTGCTGCTCGGCCGAGGGATGACCGAGACGCTGATCAACAACGACAACAAGGCCGCTGCGGTCTCGCTGGCTGGCTTCCTGCTCGGCGTGATTCAGGTGGTCATTCCGGTTTTGACGGGGCCGAGCCACTCGTTCTGGGCCGACGTCAAGGGCGTAGCGGCGTACGGCATAGGCGGCATCATCGCGATGGCCGTGGCCGGAGTGGTATTCGAGCAATACAGCCGCTTGGTGGGCGCGCCGCTGCGCGAAGAAATCGCCGCGGGCAATCTCTCGGCGGGAATCATCGACGGCGCGATCTTCTTCGCCTCTAGCCAGATCGTGGCGGGGGCGCTCAGCGGTGACGGCGGCTCAATTGTCCCGACTGTGGTGTTCTGGGCGGCGGGCGTCGTCGCGCTGATCGTTTTCACCCACATCTTCCGCTCGCTTACTTCATATAACGACGCCGAATCGATCAAATCGAACAACGTCGCCGCTGCGCTCGGCTGCGCCGGGTTGATCATCGCAATAGGGATCATGGCCGGCTACGCCGTGGCGGGCAATTTCGACGGCTATTCCCAGGGCTTCCGCGATTTCGGCCTGATGATGCTCGCGACCGTCGCGCTCTACCCTGTGCGGCAGATCGTCGTTCAGATGCTATTTCTGGGCGGCGGGTTCAGCTTCCGCAACGGCAGGCTCGACCACGAGATCGCCCAGGACCGCAACGTCGGCGCGGGATTGCTCGAAGCGGTCGGCTATATCGCCACCGCGTTGATCGTCACGCGCCTCTTTTAAATCAGTACCGCGAGCGTTAGCGAGCGCGGCTTCCCTGATCGGTCGATGGTGGGGGCCACGCTCGCTAACGCTCGCGGCGCCGATTCGGCGCGACGCCAATCAGGCCTCCAATCCGAAGAGGGAACTATGAACAAGACCAAAGCTCTCGTCACCCGTCTGGTTGTTTTGACCGCCCTGTCGCTTTTCGCCGCTGTCAGCGCGCTGGCGCAGGAAGCCGCGCCGATCGCGTCGAAGATGGACGAATATCTGAGCGCCGCGGCTAAGCAAGGCTTCACCGGCTCGGCGCTGGTCGCGCGCGACGGCAAGGTGATTTTCAGCAAGGGCTACGGAATGGCCAACGCCGAATGGGACATTCCGAACACCCCTCAGACCAAATTCCGCCTGGGCTCGATCACCAAACAGTTCACCGCGGCGTCAATCCTGTTATTGCAGGAACGCGGCAAGCTCAGCGTGCAAGACCCTGTTTGCAAATACATCGCCGAATGCCCGAAAACGTGGGAGCCGGTCACCATTCATCACCTGCTGGTTCATACCTCAGGCATCCCGAGTTACACCGACGTAAAATCGCCGGAGGAGTTTCGCAAGCTCAGCCTGACTCAGGTCACCCCCGCCGGCTTCGTGGACAGTTTCAAGAGCAAGCCGCTCGAATTTCCCGTCGGCGAAAAAATGAAGTACAACAATTCCGGGTATTTCATGCTCGGCTACGTCATCGAGAAAGTTTCGGGGCAAAGTTACGAAGCGTTCCTTCAGGAGAATATCTTCACGCCGCTGAAAATGGCCAATACAGGCTATGATACC
Organism: Blastocatellia bacterium; assembly: GCA_035275805.1. GTDB lineage: Bacteria > Acidobacteriota > Blastocatellia > RBC074 > RBC074 > JAJVID01. Next base: position 3,603 of record DATEMG010000445.1, on the reverse strand, counting down.
TACGACCGCATACTCAAAAACCGCGCCACAGGCTACTCGAAGAGGGGGGACAAAATAGTCAATTCGGATTACCTGGATATGACCGTGCCTTACGCCGCCGGATCGCTCTATTCGACAGTCGAAGACCTGTTCGCATGGAACGAGGCGCTCTTCTCCGACAAACTGCTTTCGGCCAAGTCGCGAGAAGCGATGATGACCGTAGACAAGAACGATTACGCATACGGCCTGGCGATAAATAAGCAGCACAACCGCAAGATGATCAGCCACGGCGGCGGCATCAACGGCTTCAACACGATCCTGGCGCGCTTTCCCGAAGAGAAAATCACCACCGTCGTCCTGCGCAACGCCGATTACGGCTTTTCCAGTCCCGGTAAGATCAGCCAGGATTTGGCCGCGATCGTACTCGGCGAGAAATACGAGTTTCCGCGCGAGCGAGTGGCGATCAAGATCGATCCGAAAATCCTCGACGCTTATGTCGGCCAATATGAACTCAATCCCAACTTCATCTTCACGATGACCAGGGAAGGCGACAGTTTGATGACTCAACTGACTGGACAGCCGAAATTTGAGCTGTTTCCGGAATCGGAGACCAAATTCTTCCTCAAAGTCGTGGACGCGCAGGTCACCTTCGTCAAAGACGATAAAGGCGCGGTCACTCATCTGATCCTTCATCAGGGCGGCGATCGGACGGCGAAGAAGGTCAAGTGACGATCATTTTATGAACAAGCTGCTGATTTTCATTCTGTTTGCGCTGGCGGCGCCTGCAATTTGGTTGACAGCCGATCGCTGGCAGGCGCAAACCGGATCGGCCTCTCCATCGCCGGCCGCGGCCGCCGAAAAGCCGGTTTACGAAACGCGGGCTAAGCACGATCCCGACGGCATAGGCAAGTTTTATATGGGCCGCGAGATCGCGCACGTCATGGGCTATCAGGGCGCTGAATGGCTGGAGCGCCCGGAACGTATCGAAGAAGAACGCCCGGATCAGGTGGTCGAGCAGATGAAGCTCAAGCCGGCCGACGTCGTCGCCGATGTCGGAGCCGGCACGGGATATTTTTCATTTCGCATCAGCCGTGTCGTGAAGCAGGGCAAAGTCTTCGCGGTCGACATCCAGCCCGAAATGCTCGCCGTCATCGAAAAACGCAAGAAGGAATTGAAGGTCGACAATGTGATCGCCGTGAAGAGCGAGGAGACAGAAGCGAATTTGCAGGACAATTCAGTTGATGTCGCGTTGATGGTTGACGTCTATCACGAGTTTTCATTCCCCCGCGAAATGATGCAGAGCGTGGTCAAAGCCTTGAAACCCGGGGGGCGCGTGGTTCAGATCGAATACCGGGGCGAAGACCCCGATGTGCCGATTAAGCGGCTGCATAAGATGACCGTCGCGCAGGCGCGCAAGGAGATGGCCGCAGTAGGATTGGCCTGGAAAGAGACGAAGAATTTTCTGCCGCAGCAGCATTTCATCGTTTACGAGAAGCCCGCGCGACACTGAATATGCGAGTTTGACACTCGCTTGACGCCTCGCTTAGCATCGTTTTGAGATTGGAGGCGTTGTTATGACAAGGAAATTGAATCTCACTGCAAATGTCTGGCGCGAAGACGATATGTTCATTGCGCAATGTCTGGAGTTCGATGTAGCTAGCCAGGGACATACGGTCGAGGAGGCTCTAGATAATCTTCGTGAAGCTGTTGAGCTTTATCTTGAGCCGCCCACTGCCACCGTAATGCCTGAAATGCATCAATTCGGGGTCGAAATCCGTGCAGCTTAAGCCGTTGCCATTCCACGAAGTCTGCTGCCGATTGAAGGCCGCGGGTTTCAGTGAGGTCAGTCAAAAAGGCAGTCACGTCAAATTTTCCAAAGTCAGCCTGGACGGGACTCGAATCGCCATCGTTCCCAAACATGCCGAGGTCAAAGTCGGTACAATGCGCAGTATCCTGCGCCAAGCAGGGATTACACCGGAAGAGTGGAACGAGTTGTGACCAGTCTCAACTATAGCGATTTTGCTCGAATGCTCTATGCCACCGGCGTTCTTTCCGACCCGTGGCTGGGCGGCAAAGAACGTTTCCGACTGCGACCCGCGCTGCTCTCCCAATCGCAAGCCGAGCGACTGCGGTCTGCCGCCGAGCGCGTCGGGCTTATCTACCACGAACTCTCCGAAATCGTCATTCGCCGTCCCGAACTGCTCGACCAGTTCTTCAATCTCACTCCCTGGCAGAAAGCGATGTGGCTCGCTTCGGAGGGCCGCTGGCACGGCATCGCGCGCGTCGATCTGTTCATATGCCCAAATGGCGCTGAGGATGGTCGCGTGTACGCCTGCGAGATGAATTCCGACACGCCGTCGGGCGAAGCCGAAGCCTCGCTGCTCAATCAACTGCTCCACCCCTTTCACCCTGACACGATTGATCCGAACGAAGGCTTCGATGAACGGTTCTGGCAGATGCTTGCTGCCTCGCATCGGGCGCGAACCGGCCTGGACGTTGAACCGGAGAGCGTCGCCATCGTTTATCCGACCGATCTCCCGGAAGATTTGAGCATGATCGCGATTTACAAGCGGTGGCTCGAAGCCCGCGGCTGCAAGGTTACGCTCGGCTCGCCTTTCAACCTCGGCGTTGACGACGAGGGGCGGGTGACGGTCATTGGCGAGGCCGTCGATCTGATCATCCGGCATTACAAGACCGATTGGTGGGGCGAGCGCGAAACCATCTGGACGAACCAGGCGCCGTTCGCCGATCCGGACCCTCTCTCGCGCGAGTTGACTCTTCTGCTCGAAGCCGAGAACGAAGGGCGCGTTACCGTCGTCAATCCTTTCGGCGCGGTCGTCACGCAAAATAAGTTCGCGATGGCCTTGATGTGGGAGCGGAGCGAATTGTTTTCTGAACAAGCCCAAAGCTGGATCGCCGAATACATTCCCGAAACGCGCAGGCTGATTGCGATGAATCACGAAGAATTGAAACGCGATGAATGGGTATTGAAATCGGATTACGGCTGCGAGGGCGATTCGGTTCTGTGCGGGCCATTCACCAAACCGAGCGATTGGCAACTGGCGCTGGCGACGGCGATCCCTGAGCATTGGATCGCGCAGCGGTTCTTCGAGGTCGCGCCGGTTGAAGACGGTCAGGGCGGGGAGTCGCTGCCAAATTATGGAGTCTATTTGATAGGTGGGCGCGCGGCCGGCTTCTACACGCGGCTTTCGCAAAAAGCGACTAATTACGCCTCAGTGACCGCGCCGACTTTCATCAGTGAGGAGACAGATCATCAGAATGAAAGGTGATCAGGTATATGAAAAAGTAGAGGATGTAGAGAAATATGCCAAGCTCTATCCTCCCAAGCCAGACGACCAGTCGCCGTAATCTTTCTGTCTGAGCGGGCAGTGTGGGGTTGCCAAGTTTGATTTTGCCGCCAACAAAAAGCAGCAATGGAATGTAAAGGGCCATTGCCATTAGCCAGATGATCAGGGCAATTTCTCCGATGACAATGAACATCATCAACCAGAACAATGGAACAATCAGCAATGTAACGCCCCATTTGCCAAGACTACTCTTTGTCCATTGTGGGAACCCCATAGATTTCGCTGGATCAGTACCGCGAGCGGTAGCGAGCGCGCT
>DATEMG010000444.1:0-5360 GCA_035275805.1 Blastocatellia bacterium | reverse complement strand
GAAAGTTTAAAGGCTTGCTCATTGGCGACACTCTGACGTTGTTCAATGTGCACGTGTCGGGGCCAGTACAATTCCGCTCGGGGCCGTTACAATTCCGCCGCGCCACGCGCGCGGAATATCACGAAGCCGCTCGGCAGCTCGAAATGCGTGCAAAGTTGAATAAGGGAGCCTATTGACCAACGAAGCCGACAACAAAGCAAGGAAAGTTGCGAAGAAGGCGATGAAGGGGACGAAATGAGCATTGAATCCGATCCAATAACTGGGAGGATGATCGGCGTTTGCGACGAATGCGGGAAAGAGATCACGCCTGACGACACTGCGTCGGTTGAATTGTACGTTGAGATTGTTGGGAATAAGTTGCGCCAGGCGGGGGTATGTTTTCTGCATGACGACTGCCAAGAGAAATTTGAGCGGGTTCACCCGCTCACACAACAAGACTTATGGCGGCGCGTTTACAGTCCGAAAGTTCTCGCGGACAGTAAAAGCGCCCTCGATGAATTCATCGATCAATCACCAGTAGAGCTGCCGGCGCACATCAAGACAATCTTGCGCGATTTCAAAGCGCGCGTTGCGCAATCAATCGAAGAGGCGAAGTTGGAGATTATCTTCAACAATGCGGACCGGCGCGGCATGTCTGATGAGAAGTTGGCGCAGGCATTGGGCAAGTCGATTACTGAAATAGAGGCGATCCACATAGCTAAACTGAAAAAAATGGCGAAGTGAGCGAAGCCAATTTAGCCATAGCTCGAAAAGTCGTTCTGTACGTCGGACTACTGGTCGCCGCGCTGCTCTTCTTGTTCCCGCATTGGAGAGTGTCTGTGGGGATACTGAGCGGAGCTCAGGCGCTTGAACAGGACATCGGACGGGGTTTTATTGCGTTTCCGCCGGTTCAATTGACGGGCGGAATCGCCAAGTTCGTCGTCCGTATTAACTATGTTCGGCAAATCGCGGAGGTCGCCATCGCGCTACTACTTACGTTCGGTTTGCTCCGCGCGCTAAAGCTAAAGAAGCCTGCGGGAGATTGAGCTATGACCGATGAAGCCGACAAAGCAGGGAAAGGATTCAACCCAATGAAACGTATTGTCGCATGCCTCTTTGGCCTGTTGCTTGTCGGTTGCGGCGCGACACTGCCGCCGCCTACTAATTTGGCGGTGTTGATTGCCCTGTCATCGCCGACTCCGACTTTGATTTCCGACTATGAGCCGACGTGGCAGTTGCAACCCATCATCGGCAAGGTAGTCGGCGTGAGCGACGGCGACACCATTACGGTATTGGACGACCAGAAGAGACAGCACAAGGTGAGGCTCGAAGGCATAGACGCGCCGGAGAGCAAGCAGGATTACGGCAGCCGCGCCAAGCAGAGCCTTTCGGATTTGGTCTTCGGTAAAACGGTCACGGTCACGAGCCGGAAGAAGGACAAGTACGGGCGCGTACTCGGCAAGGTGACGCTCGACGGCAAGGACATCAACCAGGAGCAAATCGACCGTGGCATGGCGTGGTTCTACCGGGCGTATCGGGCCGAGTTGCCCGCAAACGTCGCGGCTGTGTATGAGCTAAGAGAAGCGCGGGCGCAGCAAGAGAAGCGCGGGCTGTGGGCCGACGCGTCGCCGACGCCGCCGTGGGATTTTAGACGAGGCAAGACAGCGAAGGCGCCGGGCGTGAAGCCGACGGTGCCGACTACGGGTGAGATCATCGGCAACCACAACAGCAAGATTTACCATTTGCTGAACTGCCCGGATTACTCGAAGGTGTCTGAGCGCAACCGCGTGCCGTTCAAGACGGAGGCCGAAGCGCGGGCGGCGGGATATAGGAAGGCAAAGAATTGTCCGTAAAGGAATTTTGTCATGTCGTTTCACACTCAAATCCCAAACCCTGATGACGTACTTGCCCTTGAGCCTGAAGAGTTGGCCGGGCCATTACTGATGTGGCTAAACACGACATATGGTCAGCAAATTTTCAACCGCCAAAATGTCGGGCAACCGCACACCGTCAGCGGATACCCTCAACATCTCCAGCAACAGATTCTCAGAGCCATAATGGAGGGCTGGGTTTGGTTGGAGAGGGAAGGCTTTATTGCGCCGGACCCTGGACAGGGGGGAGGGTGGTATTTCATTTCCAGGCGAGGCCTGCGTATAACGCAGGCCTCGCAGGTGGCGGATTATCGACGCGGTAATCTGTTACCAAAAGAGTTTCTTCACCCCTTGATCGCGGAGAAAGTTTATTCGGCTTTCCTCCGAGGCGATTACGACACTGCCGTCTTCCAGGCGTTCAAAGAGGTCGAAGTGAGAGTGAGAGAAGCCGGCGGTTTTACATCTGCCGACCTCGGGACTGAGTTGATGAGGAAGGCGTTCAATCCTCAGAACGGACCGCTTTCTGATCAGAGTTCTCAGTCGGGAGAGCGAGAAGCCCTATCACATCTCTTCGCTGGCGCAATTGGATCCTACAAAAATCCACACAGTCATAGAAACGTTACGCTCGACGCCCGCGAGGCAGTTGAAATGATCATCCTCGCGAGCCACCTTTTGAACATCGTGGACGCGCGCGATCCGAACCCTTGATAGAAAGGCGTGGAACCGTCCGCAGTAGGACAGGGAATATGAAGTAATCCTGACATGCACCTGTACAAACGAAAAGACTCGAAATTCTGGTGGTACAAGTTCGTATACGACGGCGTTGTGTACCAGGCTTCAACTGGCACCAAGAACCGGCGCGACGCTGAGGGCGTGGCTTCAAAGGCGCGTCTCGACGCGATCGAAGGCAAGTACGACATCAAACGCCAGAAGGCCACGCCGCTCTTCAAGGACGCGATGGCGCGTTTTCTCGAACACTCCCGCCAGCAGCACGCCGAACACCCGAACACGACCAGGCAATATACAACCTGCTCGAAGCCACTTAATGAGACGTTCGGCGCGAAGAAACTGCACGTCATTACGCCCGACGACGTCGAGAAGTATAAGAGCGCCCGCTTGAAGGGAAGCGACGGCAAGCAGTTGAAGCCCGCCACGGTCAACGCGGATCTGGCTTGTATGAGGGCGATGTTCAATTACTTCATCGCGCTCGATGTGATCGTCAAGAACCCGGTTTCGCGCGTTAAATTCCTGCCGATGAACAACGAGAAGACGCGCGTGTTGAGTTTTGAGGAAGAGCGGCTTTACCTTGGGGCCTGCGCGCAGCCGCTTCACGACATCGCCGCCTTGATGCTGGACACGGGTATGCGGCCGGACGAGATATACCGGATAAGGCGCGAGAATGTGAACCTTGAAGACGGCTATATCTTCAATCCCTATGGCAAGTCGAAGGCGGCCCGGCGAAAACTCACGCTGACCAAGCGCGCGGCCGATCTGCTCGAGCGCAGGCTCGAAGCGGCCTCCGGCGATTACCTGTTCCCGTCGCCCGACGACCCGCCGAAACCGATGAAGGCGCGGCGGGCGAATCACATGCACGCAATGGCGTTGAAGTCCTCAGGCATCGACCATTGTCGGCTCTATGACTGCAGGCATACGTTTGCGACTCGGGCTGTCGAGGCGGGGGTGGATCTTGTGACGCTCGCCGCCTTGCTTGGCCATAGCAAAATCCAGATGGTCCTGAGATACGCGCATCCGACCGAAGAGCACAAGGTGCAGGCGATTAAGAAGGTGGAAGAATACGTGATAGCAAAGCAGATGACGGAGGCAACTGCGTCGGCATTCGTCCAGTAGAATACCTACCCGTTGCAGGAACGTAGCTACTACGCGTTGCTATAGAGAGATACCGAACTATGAAAGAGACAAGAAAGCCTATTTTTTGCAACAACATAGCACCCCATAGCATCAGGTATCTAAGGGCTCGAAATAATGGATCATCAGCGGCAGCAAGCCCGCCTGCGTAGCGGTTGTTGCGGCGAGCGTGACCGCCACCCAGGCCGCCGGCGCCTGCAACCTGAGCCTGTTCAGCCACACCGCCGCGCGAGATTTTTCCAGCCGGTAGCGGATCGGCGAACGCTTCATCTCTTCGCGGAATTCGCGGCCGTTCCAAAACAAAAATTCGGCCAGCCATTTCACCGGCTTCGGCGCGCGCGGCGGATACGGAGTCGACATCGAGGGCTGCCACCGACCCGTCTCTTTCAGCCGCAAATAGAGCGGCGACGCCACGGCGACGATCATCAACACCGTTAGGAATGAAAGCTGAAAGGCCGGGCTGAAGACGTCTCGCGGCTGCCAGGCGAGCAGCGCCATCGCCGAGGCCGCCAGCGTGTTTGCCCCGATCGAAGCGCGAAAGATCAAACGCCCGACGAGCGCGATGTTGAGCATCACGACCGCGCGGGTGATCGAAGGCTGCGCGCCGACCATCAGCGCGTAGGCCCACATCAACGCAGTCACTAGCGCGTACTGAATGATACGAAGGTCGCTCAGTCTCGCCGCCAGCCAGAGCGCGACGAGCGCGATCATCGCCACGTGCGACCCCGAAATTACCAGCAAATGGAACGTCCCGCCCGCTCGAAACGTCTCAGCCGCGTCACGCGAGAGAAAGTGGCGATTGCCGAACAGAGCTGCGACCAGGATTCCCGAAGTCGGCTGAGTGAGACTGCGGAGCGTAACTGCGATCGCGCGGGCGCGGATTCGATAAAGCAGATGAAGAACCGCGCTGCGAGCGCCGGCTCCCAGGTTTTCAATAAGCAGCGGGCTTTTGACCACTCCCGTCGCGTCGAACCCGCGGTGTTCTAGCATCTCGTCGAAATCGGGCGAGCCGGGGTTGAGATAACCGCGCCGGTCACTCAGATTGGCGAGGATTCGTACGTGGGAGCCGTAATCGAGCGACAGCCGGTCGTAATCGTCGCGGGATTGATCGTCCCTGAGCGGCGCGACGATCTGCGTGACGCCCGTCGCGGCGCGCTCTCTTCCCAATGTCGCGACCTTCTCGATGGCGACGCTTAGATAGATTCTATCAGGGGCGAGTTCCGGCGCGTCATTGAGCGTCCCCCAAATCTCGACCGGGTCTTCAACAGTCAATTCGCCGCGCTCGAATAACTTGCGCACACGATCTTGGCCGGCGCCTGCCTCATTGATCGCCCATAACGCGCCGCCGCACGCGAAGCCAAGGATCAGCAGTAGAGACGTGGCTCCCCATCCACTCAGCTTCTTCAAAAGGCAAACAGAGACTGTCAGCCATAAAATTGCGGAGAGAATCAACCATGTGTGAATTGAAAAACTGAATCTCGCCGCGAAAAGCAGCCCGAGGATGAATGACGAGGCGATGAAGACCAGCGGCTGTTCGAACAGGTTGAGCCGCGTGAAGCTGAGCCGACGTGGCATATACGCCCTCCCACGCCGGCATCGTGATACGCAGGGAGAGGCCGGCAATACGAAAAGTGTGAAAGGACG
>DATEMG010000443.1:0-18673 GCA_035275805.1 Blastocatellia bacterium | reverse complement strand
GAAGAGCCCATTTCTCGCCAAGGCGCAAAGACGCAAAGGCGCCGCCAAGAAGTTGAACGACGTCTACGACGGAGTTCAATTCCCTACGCCTCAAAACGCCTTCATTGAAGACAATCTTCCGGTCTGACCCCTTCCAACACTCCTTTCCAAAAATACAGCAGGCGCCCCAAATGAGCGAAAAACATCTTGCGGTCATCCGGAAGACTTGTTAATCTATAGACCTCAAGTTAAACCTTATTTTCGCCGAGGCCCCGGCAATGGGCCGGTGGTCGCGGGGCTTGCCGGCGAAGTCGGCGACGGCGTTAGAACAGCCGACTCGGAACATCGACATAAAAGCTAGCTGGGATTCATTAACATCAGCATTCCTTGAAGCTGAACAGGATTTGTTCGCTCGACGAATGCGCGGAACCGATTATCTAAAGCCTGCCGAGATGATTTGAGGCTCAGGGCTGATACTCAGGAGAACCCATGAAACAGAAGAGAATCCCTATGGCGGCCATCTCGTCGCTGCTCTGTTCACTATTGTCTTTCGCTGTCTTTGCTCAAACCGCCGGCACATCACGCGTGACCGGCGTGGTTCAAGACCCGACCGGCGCCGTCTTGCCTGGGGCCAAAGTCACCCTGACCAACGAAGGCACCAACATCTCATTCACAACCACGACTACATCCGCAGGCGTCTACGTCTTCGACGGAATACAGCTCGGCGTCTATACCGTCACCGTCGAACGAGAAGGCTTCAAAAAATTCGTCTCTAAAGGCAACGTGCTGACCGTGGGCCAGCCGTTGACGGTCAACGTGGATTTGACAGTAGGCCAGGCGCAGGAGGTGATAGAAGTCACCGCCAGCTATGAGCGCGTCCAGACCTCGACTTCGGGCAACTTCGGCGCGACGGTAGACAACAAGACACTTGTCGAATTGCCGCTGGGTCTGGACGCGACCTCGGGTGGACGCAACCCACTGACCTTTGTGCGCCTGCAACCCGGCGTCTCTGTCGGCGCGAACACGGGCGGCGGGTCTCACGTCAACGGCGCGCGTGACCGCGCTTTCAACTACACGCTTGACGGCATTGATATCAACGAATCGTCGGCGGGCGGCTCGGAGTTCTCGCCGCTGCGCACCAACCCCGACGGCCTGCAGGAGTTTCGCGTCATCACCAGCAACGCGACGGCCGAATACGGCCGCAGCAGCGGCGCGCAGGTCGCGCTCGTGACCAAGTCCGGCGGCAATCAAATTCATGGCAACCTGTTTTACTTCCATCGCAACGCGGCGCTCGCGGCTAATGAGTGGCAAAACCCCATACTTGGGCTGACCAGGCCGTCGTTGCGTCAACATCAATACGGAGGCGACGTAGGCGGCCCCGTGAAGATTCCGGGCGTTTACAATGGTAAAGACCGCACCTTCTTTTTCTTCAACTTCCAGGGTCAGCGCCAAATCACTCCGATAACTCAAAGCCGCACTGTCTACACACCGACCTTGAGCCAGGGCATCTTCCGTTACGTCCGGGGCGGGCGCAACCTGGCCGCGGGCCAGGCCGGCGCCTCGGTGGACGCTAACGGCGCCCCGTTGCTCCCCAACTGCAGCGCGACAGTGACGACGAATTGCATCGCCACCTACGACATTGTGGCCAATGATCCGCGCCGGCTCGGCATTGACCCGACCATTCAACAGCGAGTGCTAAGCCTGTTCCCGGCGCCGAATAACTACGCCGCCGGCGACGGATTGAACACCGCCGGATTTGTATACAACGCCGGCCGTCTTGACCCTCAGCGAGACTTCCTCTTCAAGATCGATCACAGATTCAATGACCGGCACAATATGTTCGTCCGCTACGCCTGGGGCAATCAGAACACGATCAACGATACAACCAACGCGGGCGCGCCGGCCTTCCCGGGATTGCCGCCGAAAGTCAATACGACGCGCGACCCGCGCAATCTGGCGGCCAGCTATCGCTCGGTGATCACGCCGAGTCTGGTCAACGAACTGGTTGTCGGCGGCAATCATTTCACTTTCAATTTCATCAACCCGTCGGCAGGCGCGCAGCCTTTCTCGATCGTCACTATCGCTCCGACCGATCCGCTCGACTTCTCGATGGGTAATCTGCGCACGATCAACACTTATCAGATCGTGGATAACCTGAGTTGGACGAAGGGCGCGCACCTGGTCAAAGGCGGCGTCAATTTTCGTTATACGCAGCACCGTGACGTGCGCGGCTCGATCGGCGGGCAGAACGCCAACCAGATCGTCAACATCCTCGGTACCGGCGGCGTAGCGGCCGCTACGGTCAACGTCGCGTGTCTGAATGGGACGTCGGGCGTCAACGCGTCGGGACAGGAGTTCTTCTGTCTGCCCGCGATCACAACTTCGACTGCGCCAGGCATCAATACCAACGACCGTCCGCGCCTGCAGAACGCGATCGATGACCTGTTGGGCCGCGTCTCTTCCATCACGCAGGGCTTCGTCGCCGACATCGGCTTAACCGGATTCCAGCCGTCGAGCACGCTTTTCCTTAACGACGCGCGTTACGGCGAGTATGACTTCTATATTCAGGATACGTGGAAGCTGCGTCCGAACCTGACGATTGATCTCGGCGTGCGCAACGAGCTAAGGCTGACGCCGTTCGCGCGTGGGCGCCTGTATGGGCCGCAACAGCCGGTCACGATCGGCGCGCCGGCCACTAACGCCTTACGCTGGACGGCCCGTGACATTTACGAGAGCGATCTGCACAACTGGTCGCCGAGCGTCGGCCTGGCGTGGGACCCCTGGGGCGACGGCAAGACTTCGATTCGCGCCAACTATCGCCTGGCCTCCGACCGCCTCAACACTTTTGTGCTGTCATCGGCGATCTACAACACCATTCCGGGCGTCACGCTTGGCGTGGTCAACACCGAATTCGGTCAAACGGGTGGCCCGAACCGCACAGGTGGACGCGTCCGCGACGGCATTCCCACGATTGCGCCGTCGTCAACGGTCATCCCCAGCGCGCAACTGCAACCGGCGCCGTTTGGGTCGGGCACGATCACGGTAGTCGATCCCGATTTCCAATCGCCGCTGACAAACCAATGGAGCCTGAACCTCCAACGCGACCTCGGCAAGAACATCCTGGTTGACGTCGCCTATATCGGTCGCAGGGCTAACCACCTGTTCGGCGCATACAACATCGGCCAGGTGGACATCTTCAACAACGGCTTTCTCAACGAGTACAATAGGCTGGTGGCCAATCCGGCCTACCAAAGCCCGCTCTTCAACCAGCTTCTCGGGCCGCACTCCGATAAGCCGGCAGCTCAGTCAGGATCGGATTTCCTGCGCAGCCAGTTTGCCAGCCAAATTGCAAACAATAATGTCGCGGGAATCGCGTCCACTTTGGCGGGGCGCGTCCAGAGCGGGCGACCGTTGCTTGAATTGGCGGGGCTGCCGACGACATTCTTCCGCCCGTTCCCGCAGTTTGCCGGGATCAATGTGATTGACTCGAACGACTATTCGACCTATCACGCGTTGCAAGTAATAGTGCAGCGGAAGTTCTCGCAAGGCGTGCAATTCCAGGGTTCGTACACCTTCTCGAAGTCGCTCGACACTCGCTCATTCGATCCGGCCTTCACTACGGCCGGCACAGGCAACGGGCAACTGGCCTCTTCAACGCCCTTCGACAACAACCGCCGCTTCCTGAACTACGCGCGTTCGGATTTCGATCGCACGCACGTTTTCATCGGTTACGGGATATGGGATCTGCCCTTCGGCAAGGGCGGATGGATCGGCGATGGCGCGCCGGGCTTAGTCCAGCGGTTCATCGAGGGATGGAACGTCAACGGCGTGGTGACATTGCAGACTGGACGTCCGTTCACGGTCTATTCGGGCGCGAACCAGTTGGGCAGCATCATCAACTCGACGGCCAATTGCAACAACTGCCCGCGCTCGATGGGCCAGGTGAACAAGACTGCGAGCAACTTCGGCGGAGTTCCGGGTTACTTTACGGCGGAAGAGATTGCCAGATTTTCGCAGCCCGGCCCTGGTGAGCTGGGCGCCACAGGGCGCAATTACTTCACCGGCCCCGGCGCCTGGAACGTGGATATGGCGCTTCTCAAACGCACCAAGTTCAGCGAAACAGCGAATTTCGAGCTGCGCTTCGAGCTATTCAATGTCTTCAATCACGTTAACTTCGGATTCCCGGACGCGGTGATTCCCCCAGTTGGAACTACCTTCGGGCGTATTCGGACCAACGTGGCTAGTGAGTCGCGCAAGATTCGCATCGGCGCGAAGATCAACTTCTAAGTGATTTGACCAATTACGCCCTCCTCACCACTGTCCGGCGGCGCGACTTAACCCTAAGTCATGCCGCCGGGCTTTCATTTTTTCGGACTGCGATTTTAGAATTTTGGACAGACTCGCCGAAATCAGCCTCTGATGGGCTTTCGCCCGCTCAATCGCGATCCGCGTAATTACTGCAATAGTGTTGGATAAAGGTTCATCAACACTGGCAGCATCTGAATAAAAAGACGATCATCGGGTGGAATGCGACTTGCGTTTATTAAATAGTTAACCATCAACTTCGCATCAATAATCTACTAAAAATTTTGGATCCATTTTTCTCGCTTCGATTGGCATTCTTGCTTATCTGAGAAGCGGGCAGAACCAATATCCCGAAGCCTGCCCAGACGCCTGGGATGACTTGAGGCTTACGGTAGATATTCCGTCATCACACCCAAACCAAAGGAGGAGCCATGTCAAGCAATAAACTCTTCACCTTATCGGTCCGCGCCTTATGTCTGATCTTGGCGCTGGCCGTATGCGTCTGGGCGCAAACAGCAAACTCGCGCATCAGCGGCACGGTTACTGACGCCACTGGCGCGGTCGTAGCCGGCGCGAAAGTCACGGCTAAGAACGAAGCGACTGGAGTCACTTACACCCAGGCGACGACCAGCGCGGGGCTTTACGCTTTTCCGTCGCTGCCCGTAGGCAGTTATGCAATCACCGTCGAGATGAGAGGCTTCAAGACGACGAACCAAATGGGCCTGATCCTACAGGTTGACACCCCGCTCGTCGCGGACGTGACACTCGCAGTCGGGCAGGCGAGCGAGATCGTCAACGTCGAAGGCTCATTCGAAAAATTGCAGACCGCCAACGCGACCATCGGCAATGTGGTCGAGCAGAAGGCGATCGAGCAGTTGCCGCTCAACGGGCGCAACCCGCTCTCGCTGATCACGCTCGAAGCCGGCGTGGCGCAGCGGTCGGCGGGCGCCGGTTCGAATACCATCAGCGTCAACGGTTCGCGCGACCGCGCCTTCAACGTGACGATTGACGGCATTGACGCCAACGAATCTTCCGTGCCGACGGCGACCAACAACATCTACCGTCTCAACCCGGACAACATCAAAGAGTACAAAGTCACGACCAACAACGCGACTGCCGAGGAGGGGCGCAACAGCGGCGCGTCCGTGTCGATCGCCACGCGCAGCGGCGGCAACGATCTGCACGGTACGGTCTTCCACTTCCTGCGCAACGACGCGCTAAACACCAGGGAATTCTTCTCCAACGCGCAAGACTCGCCGAAGCGCGGCATGAAGCTTAACCAGTTCGGCTTCGAGGTAAGCGGCCCGATCAAGAAGAACAAGACCTTCTTCTTCGCCAGCTACCAGAACAACATCATCAATGTCACGCAGCCGATCGACCAATCGTTCGGCGTGCCGATCGTCTATTCGCCCATGGCGCTGTCGGGCAAGTTCCGCTACTTCATCCCCGATCCGGCGAAGCCGCTGGTGATTAACGGCTCGACAATCACGCGCAACTCGCCGTTACTGGTTGACCCACAGACCGGCGCCTTGCGCCCGGGAGTCCCGGAATGCGTCGGCGGGGTGACGATTGGCTGTGTGGCGACGTATGACATCTTCGCCAATGACCCGCGCGGGCTGGACAGAGTCACAGCCGGGTTGTTGAACTCCTACCCGCGCCCAAACACCTACGCCGCCATCGCCACCGGCATTGACGGGTTGAACACGGGCGGTTTCGTCTGGAATCCGCCGACCGAATTTCGCGGCCCGAACTGGCTGGCTCGGGTCGATCACACTTTCAATGAGACGAACGCCGTCTACGGGCGCTTCCTCTATTCGGATTACAACACGCTCAAAGGTGACCCGCTAAACGCTCGCCCACAGGTCTTCCCCGGCGACTTTCCGCCGCTGGGCGAGGTCTTTCGCCGCTCACACAACATGGCGGTCAACTACCGCCGGACGCTCTCATCACGCGTGGTCAACGAGTTTACGATGGGTTATGCTCGCTTCGTCTTCACCTTCACGCAGGGCGAGACCGACCAACGCTTCCCGGCGGTGCCACCCTTCGATTTCGGTTCGATCAGCGAACCGTTCAACAATACGCCGCGCACCTTTCGCGCCGTGACGGTGCCGCAATTCCTGGACAATTTGAGCGTCGTCAGCGGCGCGCATGTAATCCGCCTCGGCACGAACATGCGCTTCTACCGCCACGTCGACCAGCGCGGCCAGCCGGGCGGCATCAACGTCACGCCGAGCATCACGTTCCTCGGATCACTGCGGTCGCCGCAACTGCCCGGCCTGCCGAATAATATCAACGCAACGGACAACACGCTCTTTCTGAATACGATCAACAACCTGCTCGGAATGCCCGCCCGTTTGTCGCAGACCTTTATCGGCGATCTCAATGCCGATGTCTTCCTGCCGTTCCAGACCGACGGCAAGGTTAATTTCCAAGGCGTTAAACATCGGCTCAACCAGTACAACTTCTACGCGCAGGACGAGTGGAAACTTCGCCCGAACTTCACGCTCAGTTACGGCGTGCGCTGGGAGATCAACCCGCCGCCCAACAGCGGCGACGGCTTTACGTTCGTGCCCGATAAATCGATCATCGCGCCCGGCCCGGCCAACCCCATTGTGGGCCAGCCCGGCGCGGTCACTTTCGTCAAGTCCGACCGATGGTACGAAGGCAAATATCTCGGCGTCATCGGCCCGCGCATCGGCATTGCGTGGAGCCCCGAAGCGAAAGATGGCGTGCTCGGCAAGTTGTTCGGCGGCAGCAATAACCGTACCGTGATCCGCGCCGGCTACGGCATCGCCTACGATCCGATCTCCTCATTCCAGGTGACGGCGGTGGCGGGGCGCGTGCCCGGCTACGTCATCAGTTGCTCGACCACGCTGACCAATAATCGGACCACTGAACCACCATTCCAAACTGCTCCGACAACAGGTTGCGCGCCGGTGGTGCGTACAGGCACAGCGGAGTTTCCGCGGCTGGCCGACGGATTCCCGCTGGAGGTCGCGCCACCTACAAGCCGGCCGTCGCAGTTCCTCAACGCGCCGTTGCAGCTATACTCGAACGCGCCCACGCTGACGATGTTCGATCCACAGATCGGGCTGCCGACTGTGCATCAATGGAACCTGAGCGTGCAGCGCGAGCTGCCGTGGGATATGGTCGGGCAGGTCTCCTACATCGGGCGGCGCGGCACTCACCTGCTGCGATCCTACGACATCAATCAGATCAACGCCGACCCGATCCTCGCGTCATTCCTGATTATGCGTGACAACGTGCTTGCCGGTTGCAACGCCAGCGGCTCCAACTGTGGCAGAAGCGCGCCCATCGTGGGAATAGGCCCGAACCAGGTTGCGGCCAGCGTCGTCAACAGCGCCGCCGCGCGTACCGAGCTTCTACAGAACGAGGCGGGCGCGTTCGCCGAGCGCATCGAGAACAACACGCTCGGGCTTCGACTGCGCCCGAACCAGCAGTTCAACCGAATCACCTATCTCGATTCGGGCGGCGATTCGTACTATCACGGCCTGCAGGCCGTCCTGCGCCGCCGTTTCGGTCGCGGCCTGGGCGCGTCCCTGACCTACACGATGGCCAAGTCCATTGACAACGGCTCGATTGATCCAGTCGGCGCGACCTCGGGCGGCGGACTTTCGACGACGACCCCGCGCGCGCCGGTGGATGTCCGCGATTTCAGCCTTGAACGAGGACGTTCCGATTTCGACCGGCGGCACATTTTCAACGTCGCGGCCGTATGGGATCTCCCCTTCGGCAAAGGCGAGAAGTTCGGCGGCGGCTGGCATCCGGCTGTCAACGCCGTGATCGGCAACTGGTCAGTCAACGGCCTCTTCACGGCGATGAGCGGCGAGCCGTTCAGCGTCACGAGCGGCGCGCGCACATCCAACAACTCGCACGTCTCACGCGCCGTCATCCTCGATCCCAACATCAAAGCGCAATTGCAAGACAAGCCAGGCGTCCTCGGCCCGGTGCTCTTCCCCGACGCTAGCGCCTTCGCGCTGCCAGAACCTGGCCAGAACGGCGGCCCGCGCAACGTCTTCACCGCTCCGAGCTTCTGGAACGCCGACATCGGCCTGATCAAAGTCTTCAATTTGAGCGAGCGGTTCCGGCTGCAATTCCGCACGGAGATCTTCAACGCGTTCAACCACGCCAATTTCGATAACCCGCGTGACGCGTCCTCCGGGTCGCCCAGCATCCTCTCGGCGGTTTTCGCCCAGGCCTGTTGCGCGGCGGTCTCCACGCCCTCGACCCAGACGATTATCCAGACGGGCGAATCGTCGCGCGTCATCCAGTTCGCCTTGAAGCTGACCTTCTAACCCAAGGCGAAAGGAGCGAGGGGCGATGAACTTTGCTGTTCATCGCCCCTCGCATCTTACCCGCGTTCAAGTCACGACGACTTCAGCTTTGCTCAATGGGGGTCGGCCTCGCCGCATTCGCCCAATGTCCATCGGCGTCCGCGCCGCTCACTACGACCCCTTTCGCATTCCACCCCAGATACGCCCGCACGTCAGCCGCGCAATAACGCAAAGTCAATCCACATCGCCTTCGGTCCGAATCGTTCGCTTCAGACCCGTGCAGCGTCAGGTCGCTGTGGATCGAAATCTCCCCGGCCCGCAAAACATCATCTACAGGAGCGCCGAACCGTTCGACATCAGCGATGGTTTGATTGAGCACATTGCCTTCGTCGTCCTCGCTCAAACTCCAAGTGAGATGTCCGTACAGGTGCGAACCTGGAATGAAGCGCATGCAGGCGTTTTCCGTATCGGTGTCGTCAATCGCCAGCCACACGGTGACGGTCTTCGACGGCGTCAAGGGCCAGTAGCTCGCATCCTGATGCCAGCTCACCCGTTTGCCGTCGCGCGGCATCTTGCAGAAATAGTGCGAGCCCCACCCGATCACGTCCTCGCCCAGCAGGTCTTTAACGACGGCGACGATGCGCGGATGCGCGAGCAGGTCATAAACCTCCGGATATTTCAAATGCGCCGTGCTGATCGAATAACTGTCGCCCCCTGCGGCGACGACTCGTTCGAGCAGGCTGTCGAAGTAGCGGCGATGCGCGGCGATGGCGCCTTCACTGAAAATGTGAATGCCTTTGAGAAAACCGTCGCGGTTGAACGACGCGATCTGCTCCCGCGTGAGCGTCGACGGGTTTTCGACGCCGAGCGTGTGGAAGCGCAGGTCACGCTCGACCTGGTCAAGTTCGTTGTTGTCGGGAATGATTTTGAATTGTGATGTTTGAGTCATCGCAGTTTATCCATCATTTCAGTCCGGCATTTCAGTCCGGCATTTCAGTCCGGCGATTTCTTCCGCCGTGTCCGCCGCGCGCGCGTCGACTTCGGAGCGCCCCCTAGCCTTGAGCCTTCCGGCGCCAGCATCGCGACGATCTCTTCGGCCGGCTGCCGGATTTCGGGAGCCACGCGCAACAAATAGCTTGCATCATCTTCGGCGATCGCCTGCAAAGCTTCGCGCAAGGGACGCCAGCGTTCGCCGTAATCCGTTTCATCCAGCAACCCTACCGCATCCTCTGCATGGCCCGATGCGACGGCGTCGCGAAAGAACCCGATGATGTCGGGCCAATTCCGCTCGTGAAATTCATCGCCTCCTTCGCTGATGAATTTTCGCGCGCACACAACCGAGTCGTCCCACTTCCCGCGCTTGATCAAAATGCAGGCAAGCGCGCGGTTAAAATCAATATTGTTCGGCTTCAATTCAACAGCTTTACGGAAAGACTCCTCAGCTTCGTCAGGCCGGCGCAGGTTATTATCGAAAATTGTTCCAAGATGAAGCCAGGTTTCGGCGTCGTCCGGATTACGCTCGAGATATTTGCGAAAGGCTGCTCCAGCTTCGAGGTACGCCGCCTCCGCCTCCTCATATCTCTTCAAAGGCTCCGCCAGCAAGCGGCCGAGGCTAACCCACACCCATGGCGCGTTCGGATCGAGTTCGATCGCCTTACGATAGGCCGTCTCCGCTTCCTCGTTCCTCTTCAGGCCCATGTGCAGAATGCGTCCAAGGTTATGCCATGATCTAGATTCGTTGGGATCGAGTTCGATCGCTCTGTGGCAGGCCGCTTCCGCCTCATCGTACCTTTTCAAATTGCACAACACCCCGACGAGGTTATCCCAAAGCCGCGATCTGTTCGGATCGAGATCGATCGCTTTCCGGCAGGCCGCCTCCGCCTCCTCGTACCTCTTCAGGTGATCCGTCAGTAATTGTGCGAGCCCGCCCCATAGCCCGGCGAGTTCAGCGATATTCTCAGTAAGCTCGATCGCCTTGCGGAAGGCCGCCTCCGCCTCCTCGTACCTATTCAGACAATTGGCTAACCAGTGACTGAGCGAGTACCACACATGAGCTTCGTTCGGAGCAAGCTCGATCGCTTTACGACAGGCCGCCACCGCCTCCTCAGATCTATTCAGATGATTTTGTAGCAACTCGCTGAGGCTCAACCACGCCCAGGTCTCATTCGGATTAAGCTCGATCGCCTTGCGGAAGGCCGCTTCCGCCTCCTCGTACCTTTTCAGGTGATCCGCCAGCAATTGGCCAAGACCCGACCAATGC
The DNA here is from genome assembly GCA_035275805.1 of Blastocatellia bacterium. Lineage (GTDB taxonomy): Bacteria > Acidobacteriota > Blastocatellia > RBC074 > RBC074 > JAJVID01. The sequence goes on along the minus strand of DATEMG010000443.1, from coordinate 7,834 downwards.
CAGGGCGCATTCGGCTCAAGCTCGATCGCCTTGCGGTAGGCCGCCTCGGCCTCTTCATACCTCTCGGACAATCGCAACGAGAGGCCAATGTTTCCCCACACATTTTGCCTGTTTGGCTTAAGCGCGTGCACCTTGCGGAAGGCCGCCTCGGCCTCCTCATAGCGCCTCAGATTTAACAACCTCTCCCCAAAAAACATCCACACGTCCGCGTCGTTTGGAGAGAGTTCGATCGCCGTGCGGCAGGCATCCAAGGCATCATCGCCCCTCCCCAGGCGCGTGGAAAACAATCGGGCGAGGTGAATCCACAACCAGGCATCGTTCGGCTTTAATTCGATCGCTTTGCGGAAGGCCGCCTCCGCCTCCTCGTACTTCTGCAGATGGTCCATCAGCAGGAAGCCGAGGCTCATCCAGAGATCGGGGACATCGGGGCGATGCTTGAGCGCCTCGCGGCAGACAGCCTCCGCCTCCTCGTATCTGTTTAAATGATGCGTCAGCAATTGGACGAGGAAGCCCCAGGGTAGAACAACGTCTGGGGCGAGTTCGGTCGCTTTGCGGAAGGCAGCCGCTGCTTCTTCGAATCTATTCAGATGTCTCTGGAGTAAATCGCCCAATCGAAACCACGGGCTGGCGGCCTTCGGATCGAGCGCGATCGCCTTACGGTAGGCCGACTCCGCCTCGTCAAAACTCCCCTTCCAATAAACCAGACAATAGCCCAAATCATTCCACGAAGTGAACGCGTCCGGATCAAGGGCGATTGATTTACGGTAGGAGGCTTCGGCCTCGGGGTGTCTTCTCAAACGGAATTGGAGGGCGCCCACTCGCCGCCAGGAGCCCGCGTCGTGGCCTTTGAGCCTATTCACACGCGTAAGCGCCCCGGCGAGCTTTTTCGAAAGGTCTTCTGAGTTCGCGACTGTCTCCGCCCAACTCAGCCAGACATGCGGCGATTGGACTGCGTTCAAGACTCCTTCCGCCTGATACAGGAGCGCCTCGTCTTTTGTCCGGTCAAAACTGAAAAGGCGGGCGATGACTCTGAGCGAAGCGTCATTCCCTTTGATCGCCGCGGCGTCGGCCCCTTCGACGTCGGCGCCGTCCGCCATCTGTCCACTGCGAATGGCCTCGAAAAGCTTTCGGCAGGGCTCCGGGCCGAATAGTTCGACAAGCCGCTTCGCCTCCGATTCGAATTTTTCGACCCATTGCCTAATCTCGTCTGAACCGAGTCTCGCGACCTCATCGAAGGCTTTCTTCTTCTCTTCCAGGCTCAGCGTAGGCGCCGTAATCAAATACTCCCAGAATTCCGGAGGCAGCTCTCCTTTAGTCTGTTCGATCTTTTCACTGAATTCACGTAGCGATTGAAAACGCTCGACCAGGTCTTTCAAGGAAGCGTCTTCGCCTTCAAGATCGAGTATCAAACCAAGACGTTGGCGATCTTCGATTCCGCAGCTCATCAAGGACCCGACCCCTTCGGTTTCGAGCGCGCGCCTCAGACCGGGTTCTTCAATCACCATCGCAAGGGTGAGGGCCAGTTCAGCGCGTTGAGATTTATCGCCTTCAAGCTGCGGCTCCCGGACCATATGGCGCGCGCGACGATACAACTCTTTGTCGCCATAGAACATTTTCAAGAATTCGACCAGCCAGATCAGTTTTCGGCGGACGCGACGGCTGGCGCGCATCAAGTACCAGATATTGAAAAACCGCTCGGCGATCTGGAAGAACATCTTTTCGCCCGGCGGCGACGGGACTTTTTCGACGATACCGTCGTTGTCCAGGCGGTTGAGCACCGCGGAGACGGCGTTGGTCTCCATGCGCAGTTTTTCGGCCAACTCTGCGGCGGTCGCCGGGTCCCAGTTGAGCGCGAGCGCGTCGACGACCTGCTGTGATTGCGCGGAAAGCGATTCGAATCGGTGTTTGTAAAGCGGGGTATATTGATCGAGAAGTTGTTCGAGATCGGCGCGAATGCTGTCGTCTTTGCCGCGGGCCAGCGCCTGATAGAGAACGACGATCGTGCGCAGATTGCCTCCGGTCAGCAGGTTCAGCGCGCGTATCCGGCCTGGCTCGCGTTCGAGCGTCTCGATGACGTGAGGCGTGTGTCGCAATCGGGCCAGATTGAAAATCACCTCGCGTGTCTCCTGGTCGGTGAGCCCACGCATTTCATGGGTCTTGAAGAAATCGAAAAATGCGCCTTCGTGGTCGTAGGTCGCCTTGATGGGCGCGTTGGTCACGCCGATGAAGAGCAGGCGGTTGTCAGCGGAAAGGACTTCGCGGATCAGCCAATGATCGCTCTTGAGCCGGTCGAAGAGCAGATCCGAATTGTCGAAGAGCAAGACCAGCCCGCGCCCCTCTTTCTTCGCCCAGCCGACCAACAGATCAAGCGCCGCCTGCGCGCGACGTTTTTCGTCATCGGCCGGCAGTTCGTCAATGCGCTGATCCAACGATTCAGATTCATCCTTCCGATTCCCACGCTCCAGCGTATCGCTTAACGCGTCAAGGCAGTTGACCCAGAGGTCTGAAAGCCGCGATATGTTGTATTGCTCTTCGGGAAAAACCAGCGGAAGCCAATGAGAGTAGAGTTCGGGGTCGTCTTCGATTGCGTAGCGCAACCGGCGCAGCAATGTGGTTTTACCGCTGCCGCGAGGGCCTATGATCATGTGATGCTGGTATCCGGTTTTGCCGCCGCGCCGCAATTCTCCAACCAGGTGGTCGAGTAAGGAACGTCGTGCGATGAACTGCGCGATCAGGGCTTCTTTCTTTAATAACGCCGGATTATAAACAGTCATCCTCGCAAGCGGTTCGCCAGCCATATTTCCCATAGTCACCTCTCGCGCTAGCACAACAAAAACGTTGTGCTAAAACACGCGCACCATACAACAAAAATGTTGTGTGGGCAACAATCAACATCACAGTATCCAAAAAAGTCTGTAATTATAAGAAATAAAGCGCGCCCTATGACGATTGATCGGGAGACCCTACGTGGGAAAACGGTCCCGACGGCGGCGCGGAGTAGCGACTCTCGATAGCCATGCGGATGGCGGCGCGGCTCTCCCTGGCCGAGAGGCCCGGGTTCTGTTCGATCTGCGCGGCCTCATCGGCCAGCTCGTCGTCTTTAATTATCGAGCGAAACCATTCGGAGAAATCTCCATTGCGCAGGTGATGCAGCCATGTCTCGTCGTCCACGCCGTCGCCCAGTTGCATGAAGATGTGTAGGTTTTGCGCGCGCAGTTTGAGTTTGCCCTCGGGTCCGCGGAAATAGAAGCTGAGATCCGGACCCAGCTCACCCTCGGCGTATTTGCGGTGGTGGCGCTGGCGTTCGCCTTTCTGCGGTTCGCTGCGAAACCAGAAAGGCGGTTCGGCCGTGCGGCGGAACCAGGCGACGGCCTCGCCCGTTTGCAATTCGACCGGAGCGAGCGCGGGCGGCGGCTGACCTATCGCCTGAGCGAAGTTGGCCAGCGTGCGCTCCGGCGCCTCACCGACGGCGATGACCAGATCTACGACCGACAGCGCGGCGGGCGAGACGCTCTCAGGGTGTACCGTGATCATCAAGGTCCCGCGCATGGCCTGCGGCACGGTCAATTCCGCGGGGTTCCACGATGAATGCAGCAGGTGATGCGCTTCGTCGACGACGGTCCAATGGGGGCGGCCACGCGTGGCGCGCAGTTCCTGCAGCCGCGGCAGCAATCCGGCGAAGAATGGGGGGCGGTGGTCGAGCGCGATTCCAAGGAGGTTGACGACGACGTTTTGCGAAGGCTGGTTGAGCAGTTCCAGGACCTCGTCCACGTTCGGTTCGCGGCGGTTGTCACCCAGGACGACCGCGCCATCGAAGGTCGAATAATCGCCTTCGGGGTCAATGATGCAGAATTGATAGCCCCTTTCAGCAAGGCGCTCGAGAAAGCCGCCGGCCAGGGTCGATTTCCCGACGCCCGAAGGTCCCGCGATCAAAATGTTGACTCCGTAGGGCTGCAATCTGACCTCTTCGCCGTTTTCGCGCACGCCGAGCAGTATGCTGTGGCGCTGAAGTCTGGGCTCGATCTCGCGCAGGTCGGAGCGGAGCAGCGCCTCGCAAAGCTCGATCACACCCGCGCCGTGGTCGCCCCGCGTCACCAAATCGGCCTGCTTCTTGACCGACGGCAGCGCGTTGGCCACCGCCACCGAGCATTCGCAGAGGCTGAAAAAGGCGTGATCGTTCTCGGCGTCGCCGACGCCGACGGCGTTGTGCGGCGAGAGTCCCAATTCATCAAGCGCGGCCTTGAGGCCCGTCGCCTTGTTCACACCCGACGGCAAAACCATGACCGCGCCCTTGTTGAAGATCACCTGAAGTTCCAGCCCCAGATCGCGGATGGTTTCCAGGACCTTCGTCTCGTGCGGCTCCCAGGTGGCGACGATGGTATGCCCGACCGAGATCGGCTCCACGCCGCGTTCCACGAGCAGTCTCACGAAATCCTCCCGCGGCGGCTCGGCTAGCAACTTCTCCTTGCGCTCCTTAGGGCAATGGAGCAGCGCGCCGTTTTCGGCGACCACCCTATCGAACAGATCCAGCCGCGAGAAGTTTTGTCCCAGGTCGTCGAGTTCCCTGCCAGTCACCAAAATCAAGCGCCGGCCCGAGCCGCGCAGCCGTTCGAGCGCAGCCACAGTTTCATCATCCACCCGACCGTTATGGGCCAGCGTGCCGTCGTAATCACAGGCCAACGCGTGGTAACGCATGCGTTCATTCTCCGAATTGTCGTTGGGGAATTTTGTTGACCGGGGGTGATGCGAGGGAAATAACTTCGGTCCCAAGTATAGTTGACTCTGCGCTGACCGCCAACCGGGTCGCCTGTGAACAAGAACGGCGGTCTCGGCGTATAGACGGCTGCGACCGTGATCATTCGCAACATCCATCAATTTTCCGGGTATTCATTCGGGTCGTCCGTGAAGACGCCCTGAAACAATGAAGATTGTCCACAAAGAGACACGAAGGGGCGCAAAGAATTCTCTTCCCTTTGTGATTCTTCGTGTTCTTTGTAGACGGTTTTTCTGAGGAGAAAAAATGAAGAAGTTCGCAGTGGTGTCTGTTTTGATTGCAGTTGTGTTTCTATCCGCATGGCGTATCGCGCCCCACGCTCAGAGCGCCGAGGAGGCCGCGGCGCGTGTCCCACTTGAAAACTACCTCAAAGGCCATGCGACCGGCGACGGCAATTACATGCGAAAGGCGTTTCACACTGAAGCCAAGGTTTTTTGGTTCCGCGACGGTAAATTCAATCAATTGACTTCGGCCGAATTCGCCACGCGCTTCACCGGCGCGCCTGCGCCCGACGAGGCGCAGCGCAAGCGGTGGATCGAGAGCGTCAAGATCACAGGCAACGCCGGAGTCGGCGTCATCGTGCTCGACTACCCGACGGGTAAATTCACGGATTACATGTCGCTTCTGAAAGTCGATGGCGAATGGAAGATAATCAACAAGACTTTTTACGCAGAACCGAAGGCGAAGCCGTAGCCGCGTCACAGGTCGAACAAATCTCCCTGCGCCGACGGGCGGCGGAACGTCCGCCGGCGCTCCTTCATTTCGTATTTGTCCTGATTCAGTCCTAGCCGGCGGGTGTGAATCTCGAACGTCTTTTTAACCATCTCCCAGTACGGCCCTTCGCCGCGCATTCGCTCATGGAATGCGCTCTTGTTCAACACGCCGCCCTTCACCTCGCGGATTCGGCTGATGACTTTCTTGGCGCGCAGCGGCATTTTCTCCTGCAAGCGTTCGAGGAAGTAGGGCTCGACATTGCCGGGCAGGCGCAGCAGGTTGATGAACGCCGATTTGGCTCCGGCGTCGCGCGCGCGTTCCAGCAGTTCCGGTATCGCATGTTCGTTCAACCCGGGAACCACCGGAGCGATGCCCAGGCCGACCTCCACGCCAGCGTCGGCTAAGGCTTTCATCGCGGCGAACCTGTGTTCGGGGAACGGGGCGAACGGCTCCAGAGCGCGGTTTACGTCGTGGTCGAGAAACGGGATAGTGAAATGAACCATCACGCTGGCCTCGACGGAGAGTTGTTTGATCAAATCCAGATCGCGGCGGATCAGAGCCGATTTCGTGATCAGGCTGACCGGGTTGCGGAATTCCAGGCAGACTTCCAGGCATTTGCGCGTGAGCTGGTAATTGGCTTCGAGCGGTATGTACGGATCGGAAGTGAACGAAAAGACCAGCACGTCCCCCTTCCAGCCCTTCTTCATGAACTCCCCACGCAGCAGTTCCGGCGCGCGAACCTTGGCGACGATCTTTCGTTCGAAATCGGTCCCCGCGCCGAAGCCGAGGTACTCGTGCGTGGGCCGTGAGAAACAGTATGTGCAGGCGTGCGGGCAACCGCGATAGCAGTTGACCGAATAATCGAACGGGATGTCTGGACTGTTATTGCTGGTGATGATCGAACGCGTGGCCGTCTCTTCAAAGATTTCGAGTTTGGCTTCGGGCGGTTCGCCGATCCATTCGTGCCGGGCGCTGAGCCAGGGGTTGGGAGGGTTGTTGACGTAACGCATGACGGGGAATGCGAAGGCGAGACCATTTTCCATTTACCATTTTACATTCGTCATTTGTCATACGCCCTGACGCCGCCCGGACGCAATGACAGATAACGAATGTAAAATGGTCGTCGGTTGCTTACTCGATTGACACCGGCTTGACCAGCTTCAATCTGATCAGCGCGCTTTGGTCCAGTCTAACCTCTTTGCCTTTGGTAAGAAGTACTCCGGCGGCCATGCTTGCGCCCATCCCCGCCAGCCCTCCGATGGCCGCCCCCCTGGGGAAGCCGCCTCCATCCGAACTCGCCAGACCGCCCAGTAGCGCGATTGTCACGCCTGCCTGACCGATAGCGGTGGCCTTGAGGACGTTATTTAAAACATCTCCGCCGCTCGCGCCTTGCTTCAACGTCCCCTCTCCGTCGGACTTCACTTTTTCGTCGCGCGTGAAATCGGAGGCCGATTTCAGGACTGCCGCGATTTTCTGCTCAGATCCCTCCAGGCGGATGCGATCGAAGGTGATGTGGAGCTGGCCGCCTTTGAGAGGCCGCCCCGCCGGTTTAGCCAGCGTGACCCGCCCAATCACTTCCGTGCCTTCTCTCAACAGCCTGCGGCCGTCGACGAACACGTCGCGCCGCACCACCGCTCTGATTTCGTCACCCGGTTCGCTAAGTTTCGAGCTGACCGGGTCAAGCAATGCGAGCTGAATCTCGGTCCCTTCGGGAATGATCGACTCGGCGCCCTGCTCCTGCGCGAAACTCGCCGGGCTGATCGCGAGGCCGATCAGGGTGAATAGAAAAACAGACAGGCAATACCTCTTCAGCATCTCGTTACCTCCTTCGAATAGCGTCGGGAATCAAGAGGGCGGCGATATGGTACCCCTTGCCGGCCTCGCAGGCAAGAAAACTTCTCTTCGACGCCGCCCCATCTGTTTGCTTTTCGATACTCCGCTTGATTTAATTGGCCGTCACATCAATCAAACTATTTTCCATACAACTTTCCACGTCGAAACGCGATGAAACTTTTTACTCTCGAAGAAGCGAACGCGCTGCTGCCGGAAGTCAAACGACTGCTAGCAGGCGTCGACCGGGCCCGCGCGACGCTCCGCCGGATGGCCCCCGAAGCAAAACGCGCGAGCGAGAGTCCGGGAGGAGGCGGGGTCGCGCGCGGCTTTCAATATTCGGAAGCGCTCGCGAACTTCATCGCCTCGACGCAGGAGATTCTCAGCCTCGGAGTCGAAATCAAAGACTTCGATCAGGGATTACTCGACTTCCCGAGCGAACGGGAGGGGAAAATCGTTTATCTGTGCTGGCGGCGCGGCGAGGAAAGCATCGAATGGTGGCACGACATGGACGCG
>DATEMG010000442.1:0-12944 GCA_035275805.1 Blastocatellia bacterium | reverse complement strand
AGGTCTCCTCAAGAGGAATTTATGGCTCACATTTAATCAATTGTCATGGGTGGTCACGATGTACCACCGCAGACCGGGTTATGAAGTGTGACCGCAACTGGGTTACGAAGTGTCACCGCCTAACACTGACATCTGACATCTTCTTTTGGAGGAACTATGCTCGCGCGAATGGCAGCCATCGTATTCATCTTTCTCTGCATTGCCGCGGCCTGGGCCGCGCTGGGCGCCACGGTGATGACTCGCACGTCGACTCAGGACGAGAGTTTGAAAAACGCCGTAGGGCAGCTCTGGGGAACACAGCAGCGGCAATTGGCGCCGCGGATCTACTACCAGACAGTCCAGCAAAGCAGGATCGAAACCGTCCAGGGCGGTAAGACCGTCACTGAGACCAAAAACGAAACGACCAACCATCCGCTGCTGCTCGACGGCAGCGACATCAAAGCAGACCTGAAACTGGATTACCGCCAGAAGGGGCTGCTCTGGTATTCAACCTATCGCGTCCGTTTCGACGGCAAATACCGCGTGACCAACTACACCGACGCCGAGCGCGAAATCTTTTTCGATTTTTCGGCGCCGAATCAAGGCGGCGTTTACGACAATTTCCGTTTGGTTGTCGGCGGGAAGGAGATACAGAATCTGCCGTTCAACTCCGGCGTCCTCAGCCACAAGATCAGACTCGCGCCGGGGCAGTCTGAGACCGTTGAAATCGCGTACGGATCGCAGGGAATGGACGAATGGTGGTATGACTTCGGCAACGAGGTGAGCCAGGTCAAAAACTTCTCGCTGGCTATGCGGACAGATTTCGACCAGATCGATTATCCGCAAAGCAGCCTCTCGCCCACACAAAGGACGCAGAGCAGCCCTGGCTGGGAGTTGAAATGGCAATACGCCAACCTGCTTTCGGGCGTCAAAATCGGGATGATCATGCCGCGCAAACTCAATCCGGGCCCATGGGTCAGCCAGATTACTTTCGCCGCGCCGGTTTCGCTCTTCCTGTTCTTCTTCGTCGTTTTCGTGCTGGCCACAGTGAAGAAGATCAGGCTGCACCCGATGAACTACTTCTTCATCGGGGCGGCGTTCTTCAGCTTTCACCTGCTGCTGGCTTATCTGGTCGACCACGTCTCGATTCACGCCGCGTTCATGATCTGCTCGCTGGTCTCGATCGCGCTGGTCGTATCGTACCTGCGGCTGGCGGTGGGAAATCGCTTTGCGTTCATTGAAGCGGGCATTCTGCAATTCGTCTACCTGGTACTGTTCTCCTACACGTTCTTCTTCGAACGCTTCACCGGGCTTGCGATCACAGTTCTATGCATTCTCACGCTCTTTGTCGTAATGCAATTTACCGGGAAGGTTGATTGGGATAATCTCTTTCGGAGGGGCGCCACGGCAGAGGCTGGCCCGAGCGCCCCTAGAGCATAAGAGATGAATGTTGATTCAGTCATCATAGGCGCAGGCATTTCAGGCCTGGTCGCGGCTCATCGTTTGAAGAAGATGGGCCGCGACCTGTTGCTCGTCGAAAGCGGCGACCATACCGGAGGAGTGATTCAAAGCCGCGAAGTCGAAGGATTTCTGATCGAATGCGGGCCGAACAGCTTGCGCGGCTCGCACGAGTTCCTAGACCTTGTTGAAGAGTTGAATTTGACCGGCGAATTGATCACGGCCGATCCTCGCGCGCCGGCTTACGTCTATGCCGACGGGCGGCTCCAGGCTGTTCCGATGAGCCCGCCGGCGCTCCTCAAAACGAAGCTGATCTCAAACGCGGCCAAGCTGCGGCTGCTGCGAGAGCCGTTCGTCAAAGCGCGGCGCGTAGGCGGCGAAGAGAGCGTCGCGTCATTCGTCCGGCGTCGATTGGGCGATGAGATTCTTGAGCGTCTGGTCGAACCGTTTCTCTCCGGCGTTTACGCAGGGGACCCAGAGGAGTTAAGCCTTCAAGCATGCTTCCCAAAACTCGCGGAGTTCGAGGCTGAATCAGGCGGCATTCTGCGTGGGGCGTTGCGCGCCGCGAAACAATCGCGCAAAGAGACCGCCAAGCCGAAGCGGTCGTTGCGGCCTTATCGTCTTTGCTCGTTCGGTCATGGCCTGAGCGCATTGCCCGAAGCGCTGGCCAAGTCGCTCGGCGACAGTTTACTGACTCGCGCCAGAATCATCGATATAAGCTCGACGGGCCGATTTGAAATAAAGGTCGAACATCTGGGCGAGATTAAAACAATCACCAGTTCGACGCTGGTCGTCTCCGCGCCCGCTTATGTCGCCGCTCAGCTGCTGGGCGGCGCCGCGCCGGAAGTCGCCGCGCTCATAGCCGAGATTCCGTATGTTTCAATCGCGTCGGTTCCGCTCGCCTATCGCGCGGAGCAAATCGCTCGCAAGCTCGATGGCTTTGGCTTCCTCGCGCCTCGCGGCGAGGGGCTACGGACATTGGGTTCGATCTGGAACTCGTTCCTGTTCGCCCGGCGGGCGCCCGAGGGCTGGGTCTTGTTGACCAATTTCATAGGCGGCGCGACCGACGCCGAAGCTGTGAAGCTCGGCGACGAGGAGCTGATTCATACCGTTCACAGCGATCTGAGCAAAGTTCTGGGCGTCAGCGGAGGGCCTCGCCACTTGCCGATCACGCGGTATGAGCGGGCGATTCCACAATACATGCTGGGCCATGCCACGCGCGTCAAGCGCATAGAAACACTGTTGCGCGACGTTCCCGGATTGTGGATTGCGGGAAATTATCTGCGCGGCATTTCATTGGGCGATTGCATAAAGCATGCCGAACGCGTCGCCGTCGAAATCGATCAAAGCATATGAACATCCTTTACCCCAACACAATCTTTTTCTCGTTGCTCTTCGCGAGTTTGATGATCATCGCGACAATTCAATCGTCTCCCGCCCGACAGCGCGATCGGACGCAACAGGGCGCCGCCCTTGAAGAGCGCTACCGCATAATCATCAAGAAAGGCGAGCGCAAACTTTATCTCTACGTCTGGGAGGACGGAAAGGAGAAATTGACGAAGACCTATCAAATCGCGCTCGGCAATAACCCAACCGGTTCGAAGCTGAGACAGGGTGACGGCGCGACGCCCGAAGGCGACTATTACATTACGCATAAAAACGCGCGCAGCAAATTCTATCTCTCGCTGGGCGTCAGTTATCCCAACATCGCCGACGCCGACAAGGGGTTGAAAGAAGGGTTGATTACGAAGGCCGAACATCAGGCGATAATCGGCGCCATCCGCGTCAAGTCCAAGCCGCCACAGAACACGAGGCTCGGCGGAGACATCTTCATTCATGGCGGCGGGGCCGGAAAATTGGATTGGACGCTGGGATGCGTCGCGCTTGAAAATGAGGAGATAAAAGTGTTGTTCGAGATGATTCCGGTGAAAACCCCGGTGAAGATCGTTCCGTGAGTGGGGAGTGGGGAATGGGGAGTAGGGAGTGGGGAAGAAGATGCATTCTTTCTTCCCCACTCCCCGAGTTATTGATTCCGATTATTCTTCCTTCGCCCTGGCCGGCGCGGGCGCCCATTCAGGCGTTGCGATGGCGATGGCGCTACTCATTTCAGGTTCGCCGCGATCGGGGAAAACGTGCTGATGATACTCTTCGTGGATCAGAGCGCCGCCTGCGTCTTTTGAAAAGACGAGCTTGCCGATCTCCGGCGAATAATCGACGATCAGCAGATCGCCCATCCCCACTTGATCGGTAGCGATGAGGTTCGACAGCGGATAGACCAGAAAGCGCTCGATGGAGCGTTTCAGGTGGCGGGCGCCGTATTTGAAATCGATCCCCTCTTCGAGCAGGAAATTTTTCGCCGCCTGTGTGCATTTGAAGACGAACTTCTCGCCAGTCCCGTCGGTGATTCGCCGCTGAACCGCCCTCAATTCGATCTCCAGAATCTCGGTCAGGTGATCGCTGTGCAGGCTGCGAAAGACCACGACCTTATCAATCCGGTTCATGAATTCCGGCGAAAATTTGCGCTTCGCGGCTTCGAGCGCCGTTCGATAAATCTTCTGATCGACTTCGGCGTCAACCACGCCGCTCTTTGGGGCGAATCCGATTCCGCCCGAAATCAATTCACTCATCTCGCGCGCCCCCAGGTTCGACGTCATGATCACAATCGAGCGGGAGAAATCGACGCGACGGTTGTCGCCCAAGGTCAACGTGGCCTTGTCTAGAATGCCGAGCAGCAACTGCCAGAGCGCGTCCGAGGCTTTCTCGATCTCGTCGAAGAGCACCAGGCTCAGCTTGTTCGTCTCGGTGTGCGAGCGATCGAGGTTCTCCTGCGTCAACATCGGCGAAGTCTCACGGTGCCCGAGGTAACCCGGAGGCGAACCGATCAGTTTCGCGATTTCGTGCGAATGCTGAAACTCCGCGCAATCGATCTTTGTGACCAGGTTGGCGTCGCTAAAAAGGACCTCGGAAGCGGCCTCGACGACTCGCGTCTTGCCCGAACCTGTAGGCCCAAGGAAGAGCAGCGTCCCGATCGGGCGGCCCGGGTGGGCAAGGCCCGCCAGGAAGATCTGATACAAACCGGTGATGCGTCGCACAGCGCGATCCTGTCCGACAATCAGTGCCGTAAGCTTATCCTCGAACTCCTGAGCGGCAGGGCTTTTCAGGTCGGGATTGAGGTAAACCGGGCTTGGCGCCGTTTTCTGAGCGGTAGTCATCATCGCCTCCTTGTCTCTGATTTCACCTTAAAATTGTTGACCCATTTGGTCGCCATAATTAACGACATTAGCTACCAAAATTCTTGCGCCCACTAATTCTGTTGAAAAATGGGCGCCGTTGGATGTCTGGTCAATAATTCCAGTTGTTCAGATACTCCCACGCCACGCTCATCCATCACATTTTTATGTTGTAATCTTATAGCGTCAGACCGCTTATGATTTTACAACCTAGTGAGAGTACGTCAGTTGATTATATTCTCGATTAGTTTACGACCAGATTGCCCGAATTGTTGCTAACCGCCCTAATCCTGTATTTGAACATTTTGTGCGTTATTCAAGGGCTGGGGTAAGTGCTTATACTCGACAGTAGGCATAATACTCAAACTTATCGCGGCTTTCAATGACCTTAATAAAAAAGGCGCGCTATTCGGCGCGCGGCGTAAGGCGCGCGACTTAATTCTTTGGCTCTGGAGGCCTCGCGAATTTCTTCGTATTGATGGGCCGGTTGATTTCAAATCCACTCATCGTCATTTCCTCCACAACCTCTCCATTAAGGGTGATCGTAACCCGGAACGGGAGCAGCGTTCCATTAACAGGGCGCCGGTCAGAAAACTGCATTAACATCTCGCAGGGCTGTGGCGGTTTCATCCTGGCTTTCCGCTCGGCCCGCGCCCGCGCAATAGTTTCCTGCATAATTCTCCGGCTTAGGAAACCTACGGCATCAATAATGATAACCGGTTGAATCTCCTCGACAAACGAGATCGCAATCGCCTTAAGCGCATAGGTTTTCATGTCAAGCAGCAGAGTGAATCGAAAGCCGCTATCCCCTGACGCCGAGATCGCGTAAGCGTTCTCGGCGCCGACCCGATAAAGACCTTCATACCTCATTTTTAGCGGGTATCCGGGCAACGGGAGCATTAGCCATGCGATGGAATAAAAGGACAATCCCTGTTTGGCGCTAGTCGCGTGTATGAACTCGGTTCTCTCGACGTCGCCAACATCGATCACGCGCCTGTCGCTGTTTGAGGAGATAGGTGGCAACGGCGGATCACGCCAGGCCTCGGCGCCGTTTACCACTTGCGCGAAAGAATAGTCGAAACCTCGCAACCTCGATGCCGTAATGCGTCTCCTAAATTTGTCCGGAAGCGCAAACTCGAATTCCATCTTGCCCGGCAACGATTGTTGTTTCTCTTCGACTTTTTTGGAAGATTGAACGCTGACGTATTTGACGAAGCGGTTATATTTACCAGTCGCGGTGATGGTGTGAATCTTGCCCAAGACTTCCTCGCCGCCGATGGCCGCGCGGGCCAGTTTGATCAATTCCTCCGCCCTTGCCGTTTCATTCTGCGACGCGGAGTTTTGAGGATCGGACTGCGATTCGCCTCTTTCTGAATAAACAGCGCGCAGAAGATAGAGAAAAGCGAAGCAAAAAAGGCAAAAAGGGACAAAAAGAGCAAAGATTCTTTTATTGCGCTTTTTGCCACTTTTTGCCTTTTTTGCTTCGACCTTCGTTCTCAACATCAAACGCTCCATCTGGCGCTCCATCTGGCGCTCCATCTGGCCACGCAAATATTCAACTTCATAACAACCGATAAAAACAAGACCGTGACCGCTCGGATTATTTCATTTGGTCGGAACCGCGTCGCGAATGAACGTCGCCATGTCCTGCTTCAGTTTAGCCAGCGATTTCAGGTCAATGTACATCATATGCCCCGCCTCATAATAGGCCGTTTTGATGTTCGCCTTCAGGCCTGGATCGAGGCTCATGTGATCGATCGTGTATTCGGCGGCGAAGTAGGGCGTGGCCATGTCGTAATAGCCATACGCGATGAAGAGCTTCATGAAAGGATTTTTCGAGAACGCGCTTTTGAGCGCAACGCTCGTGTCGGCGTAAGCGTTATCCGCGTTCCAATTCCACGGCGCGGTAAAACCGCCGCCGAGGATGTGATAGACCGAGTCGTTCTTGAAATCCAGTTCGCGCCGCACGTAATCGTTGAGGGCGGCAGTGTAGGGCGGACGGATCGCCGTCATGCTAGGATCGAATTCCGGCCCGTCGCCGGCCGCGCGCGAATCTATGCCGGTGAAGCGACTGTCGAGCCGGCCCGTCGTTCGCTTCTGCTCGCGCAGCAATTCCTTATTGAATTTGCCCAACTCCACCCTCAGGTCGCAATTGTCGATAAAGGTCTCGCCGAGGCCGGTGTATCGCGCCATCTGCTTGATCACTTTTTGCCGCTCCTGGCCGGCGAGCCGGTCGCCACGGCTCAGCGCGATCTGATATTCGTTGATCGCCCACTTCTCCGCTTCATCGAGAACCTTGCGAAGCGGTTGGCGCTGCATATCTGCGGGCAATTTCTTGTGATACCAGGCGGTCGCCGTGTAAGAGGGCAGGATCAGGATCAGCGGCAGGTCGTTTCCCGGAGCGAAGCGCGCTGTCTGGAAATTCATGATCGTCGAGATTAAGAGAACGCCGTTGAAGGCGACGCCGCGATCTACGAGCAACCCCGACAGCCCCGAAGCGCGCGTGGTTCCGTAACTCTCGCCGACCAAAAAGAGCGGCGACGCCCAACGCTCGCTCCGTGTCAGATACATCCTGATGAATTCGCCGACCGAGTCGAGGTCGCCGTTCAGACCCAGAAATTTGCTCGCCAGCTCCGGCCGCGCCGCGCGGCTGTAACCTGTGCCGACCGGGTCGATGAACACCAGGTCGGTCAGGTCGAGCCACGTATGTTCGTTCGTGACGAGCTGATAAGGCGGCGCGGGCATCATTCCGTCATCCTGCATTTTCACCCGCTTAGGCCCCAACGCTCCCAGGTGCAGCCAGACCGAAGACGACCCCGGCCCGCCGTTGAACGAGAACATCAAAGGCCGCTTCGACGGGTCGCTCACGCCGTCCAGCGTGTAAGCCATGAAGAACATCCGCGCCTCAGTCTCGCCGCTCACCTGATTTTTGATCGGCATCATTCCGGTCGTGACCGTGTATTTGATCGTCCTCTCGTCGAGCCTGATTTCGTGTTTGGTTACAACCGGCGGCTCGTCCGGGACGGGCGCGGGAGCAGGTTGAGCGGCAGGCTGCGCCGCAGGCGGGACGTTCGTGGGCCTTTGCTGCGACGATTGTTGCGCGAATGAGGCGCCTGTGAATGAAAACAGCAAGGCGATTGACAGCAATGTTGATTTGAACACTTTGGTCTCCTCGAATATGAATTGCGGCTTACGGCGGGCGGCGCGTATAATCACTAGGTTTCGCAAGACGGATTTCAAATAATCCCATCTGAAGTCCGATCAAGGCCCCGGGCGCCCACGTCCCCTATTCTACGTCTATGGCATAATAATCCGGGAGCAAACTGGATGAAAAAATACGTTTTATCGCGCAAAGCCGAACGCCGCGGTCGCCGCAGGCAATGGCGCCAGACTTTCGCCGCAATCCTCCGGGCGGCGATGATCGAACCGCATCAGATCGAGATCACTCATCAAACGATCGCTGTAGAAAAACTCCCCGCCGAATTTCGGGGTTTACGAATAGTCCAACTTTCCGACGTCCATCACAGCCCGTTTCTGGACGAAGAGAGAATCAACGAAGCCGTGCGCAAAGCGAACGACCTGCGTCCAGACATGGTGGCGCTGACCGGAGATTACATCTCTCACTCGCGCGATTATATCGCCCCTTGCGCCCGCGCGTTGGGTCGTCTCCGCGCCGAGCACGGCGTCTTCGCGGTCCTCGGCAATCACGATCATTGGACCGACGGCGCGATGATGCGTGACGCGCTTGCAGATCAAGGCATCCGCGTGCTCTGCAACGAATCGACGCGGATCGAAAGAGGCTCTTCCCACATCCGGCTCGCCGGCATCGACGACATGATGGTCAAACGCGACAACCTGCGGCAGGCGCTGGAGCAGACGAGTTGGGACGAGACGCGAATATTACTCTCGCACAACCCGGCGATAATTCGCGAGGCCGCGCGCGCGGGCATCGATCTGGTGCTTTCGGGCCACACTCACGGCGGCCAGATCAACTGGCGGCTCCTCACCGGACGCAAAGACCGGAAGATCGCCCGCTGGCTGCGACGCCCCAGCCGCCGCCTGATGCGGGGCCACGCGCAGCTGGGCTCGACTCAGCTTTACGTCAACCGGGGACTTGGAACAGTCATCGTGCCGCTGCGCTACGGCTGCCCGCCGGAAATTACGCTTCTCGAGATAGTCAGGCCGTAGTTTGAGCAATCACAGCCAGCTCCGTTAGGAGCGAAATGTTTATAGTTTAGGTCGTGGTTTTGCTCTTTAGCTCCGTCAGGAGCGACATCCGCGGGTGTCGCTCCTGACGGAACTGGGGAAATAGGCGGCATTGCTGTCTATAAACATTTCGCCCTGCCTGGGCGGGAGCTTCCAGACACGATCTCAGCCGACAAGCCGACGACAGTTCCAGGAACAAATCGCCCCTGCCAGCGTCTTACAGCCAAGTCATTTTGAACATCTTCGCAAGCGCCCGAATCGAGATGCGTTCAATCAGCGCAGACCTTTCGGCTAACCCCGTCAGCAGAATCTTTTACAATTAGGAGATCAGTTATGAGACTTCATCGGCGATCCGGCAAAACTCTTCTCATCGCAATCGCGATCCTGCTTCTGTCTCTGCCCGTCGGCCTTGCCCAATCCCGCGCGGCGCGCACGGCCATCAAAGCCGGAGCGGCCAGCCCCAGGACCGGCAATCAACCGGAAGCAAAACAGACTCGTGAGGCGCAGTCTTCGGCAGGACAATCGCTGCCGTTGCGCCGCGTGACCCTTTACAGCAACGGCGTCGCCTATTTCGAGCGGCGCGGGACGGTGACAGGTCGCGCCGAGATCAATCTTTCGTTCAAACAATCGCAGGTCGACGATGTGCTCAAATCGCTGGTCGTGCTCGATCTGGGCCGGGGCCGCGTGGGGGCCGTCAGCTACAACTCTTCCGCGCCGACCTCGGCTCGGCTCAACGAAATCCCTTTCTCGATTGACGCTGCGACCGATGGCGACGAGGCCGGCGGCCTGGCCGGAGTCCTGGGGCAATTGCAGGGCGCGCGCGTGGCAGTCACGGCGGGCAACCGCAGCGTAACCGGGGCGGTTCTCACCATCGGCGAACGTCAACTTCCGACCGAAAAAGACAAGCCGCCTGTCAAAACTCACACGCTGGTGGTCACGACTGATTCCGGCGAATTGCAGAGCTTCGATCTGAAGGACGTGCGCGCGATCAAATTGCTGGACGAAGGCGCGCGGCATGACATTACGCAATTCGCCAATGCGTCGGCTTCCGCGCGACGGCGTGACGCAAAAACCATCACAGTAACATCTGAAGGCGAGGGACAGCGTGAAATGGTCATCAGCTACACGATCGCCGCGCCGATCTGGAAAACGACCTATCGAGTCGTGCTCGACCCGGAGGGCAGGCCTTTCTTTCAGGGTTGGGCCGTCGTTGACAACGTCAGCGAAGAGGACTGGCAGGAAGTTTCGCTGTCGCTGGTTTCGGGGACTCCGGTTTCGTTCATTCATCAGATTCAAAAACCGCTCTACCGCTATCGCCCGATTGTGCCTATATCACAGGATTTGAATTTGAACCCGCAGATTCATGAAGACGGGCTGGTGGCGAATGTTGTCAGCAGTCAACGCGCCCCGTCGCTTAGCAACCTCGGGGGTATGGGTCTTGGCCGTGTGGACGCCGCGCTACGGCCTACTCCGGCGCCGCCCCCTAGTCAGAATCAGCTACAGGTCGCCCAAAGCGCGCAGTTTAACAACAGGACTGTCGAGGGGCTTATGCGAGAACTTGCGGCTGAAGGAGTCAGCGGCCCCATCACCAGCGGCGAATCAGGCGTCGAGACCGCCGCCTCCGGCGGCGAAGTTGGCGAGCTTTTCGAATACCGCGTCGAACAGCCAGTGACCGTGCGGCGTGACCGCTCCGCGCTGATCCCGATCCTACAAACCAAGATGGACGGCGAGCGCGTGTCGATCTACAACGAAGCCGCGCGAAAAGACCGCCCGATGCATGGCGTCCGGTTGAAGAACACTTCGGCGCTAACTCTCGAAGGCGGTTCGCTGACGGTGATCGACGGTGACGCTTACGCTGGCGAGGCGCTGATCGAACGGTTGAAATCGAACGAGCAGCGGTTCATATCGTTCGGACTCGACCTGGGCACGCTGGTGACGACGAAGCTCAATCTCGAGCGCAGGCCGGTCTTCTTGGTGCGCGCGCAGAAGGGCGTCTTCGAGGCCCACTACCACCAGACGTTGAAGAAGACCTACACGATCACCAACCAGACCGACAGGCAGCGGATAGTTTACGTCGAACACCCGTACCGCGATGGCTGGAAGCTTTCCGACGACACGCAGAAACCGTCATCGCAGACGGTCAATTTTTACCGCTTCCGCGTCGAACTCAAACCTCGCGCGACCGTCGAGTTGCCGGTGACCGAGACGCAGGCGTTGATGGACAGCTATCAACTCGCCAACCTGACCTCCCGCGAGGTCGAACTGTTCGTCACGAGCAATTACATCGACGCCGCGATGCGCGCCGAGCTTGAAAAATTGATCGAGATGAAATTGAGGATTGGGAAAGAGAATTCGAGGATTGAAGCCCTGAACAAAGAGGCGGGGGAGATCAGCGACGACCAGAAGCGGTTGCGCGAAAACATCTCCACGCTGAAGAACACGAACGAGGCGAAACAACTCGTCGCTCGCTACATCGCGAAGGCCGGCGAGCAGGAGACGCGGCTCGAACAGATTGCGAAGGAGAAACGCGCGGCCCAGGAGGCGCTGGCGAAATTGACGGCTGAATTCGACGCGGCGGTTCGGGCGCTAGTGATTGACAAACCCTTGGGATGAACGCGAAAAAGCCAGACAGGATGAACAGGATTTTTCAGGATTGGCATTCATCCTGAAAAATCCTGTTCATCCTGTCTACTCTTCAATTCCTCAAGGCTACTTGCGCGGCGGGACCGAGCCGCTGACCGGTTTGCGGTTGGTCTCTCCGGTGTTCAGCACGGGTACGCCTTCGTCGACCTCGCCGTGCGGGCGCGGGATGATGTGAACTGAGACGACCTCGCCGATTCTGCGCGCGGCGGCAGCCCCGGCCTCGACGGCTGCTTTAACCGCGCCGACCTCGCCGCGCACGATCGCGGTCACCAGGCCGGCATCGACCTTCTCGTAGCCGACCAGCCGTACGTTCGCGGTTTTGACCATCGTGTCGGCGGCTTCGATCATCGCCACCAGACCGCGACACTCGACCATTCCTAAAGCGTCCATAAAAACCTTTCGATCCTGAATGAAATTGCCTATTGTTTTATAAGGGTGGCGCGCTTGATCGTGTAAGAGTCGATCAGACTTCCGTCGGCGCCGATCGCTTCGACCTTCAACTCGCTTTCACCCGCCTGGATGATCAGAAACGAGTTTTTCTCATCCTCGCCCGCGGCAAAATACGGGGTGGTTCGATCCAGCGTTTTGCGTTTGATTTCGCCGCTCGCGCCCTGGGTGAAGTAGTGTACGCCTTTCTGGGGCTTTACGCGTTCATAGCAGTGCGAGTGGCCGGCGAAGACCGCGGCGACGCCGTGCTTAACGTAGAGCGGTTCGAGCTGCGCGCGCAGCTTGGTGTACTGGCTGTGCATCCGCGCCGAAGAGTAAATCGAGTGGTGCGAGAAGGCGATCTTCCAGCGGGCTTTCGACGCGCTCAAACTCTCGTCGAGCCACTTCAACTGTTCGGGAGTCATCTCGTTCGAATCCAGCGCAAAGAATTCGAGCAAGTTCTCGTAATTCTCAGAAGGGGCTTTGGCGAAGTTGTAATAGCGCCGGCCTCCCATGTTGAAATTGGCGTAGTTGGTTTGAAACTCCAGCCCCCTGATGATGTCGTGATTGCCCAGCGCGGCGTAAAACTTCACTCCGGCCTCGAGCAGGTCTTTGTATGGCTCTTCGAAGCGCGGTTTGATGTATTTCTCCTCGCCTTTTTCATAGATGTTGTCGCCGAGCATGAGCACGAACTCGAAAGGGGTCTTTTCGAGCTGCCGGGCCATCTGGCGGGCCACGGACAGTTGCGCCTCGTCGCCCGTGCCGGTGTCGCCGATGACGGCAAAGGCGATGACCGGTTTGGCGCTACTGTCTCCCTGCCCCGCCGCGATTATCGGAAGGGCCAGGAGTAGCAACGCGAGGATGAGCGATTTGAGGCGTCGGATTGGGGAAGTTCTTATTGTCATTATTGGTGTTTGCCTGTTGTCTTTGATTTTCCGTCAGCGATTGAAGCCCGGTAAGGTACGGGGAGCGTAAGCGCGCTCCCCGTACCTTACCGATGGT
>DATEMG010000441.1:0-14956 GCA_035275805.1 Blastocatellia bacterium | reverse complement strand
CCTACATGAGATGACGCGATCCTCGATCCTCGATCTTCTATCCTCGATCCTCGATCCTCGATCCTCGATCCTCGATCAAATGCAGTGTGGGGTCCTCTATCACGCTGGCGCCCGCCGGTTGCGCGGCGTTGGCGACCAATTGATCAGTCGTTTTGGCCGGAATCGCTGTCAGGGCCGGCGATGCGGGCATTGTTGGTTGCGCCTGCTGTTCTTTGAGTTTCACGATGCGTTTGCTAATGAACACGCCGTTGAAGATGATCCCGACTCCGACCATGAATGGGATTATTCCGGCCATCCACACGCTGCGAAGGATCTCCGCGTCGCCCGGAGACTTTTGATTCGCTACGACTTCGAGGAAGAGTCGGAGGAAGATCATCACGCCGACGCCAACGAAGCTGGTGATGACGCCGCCCTTGATCTCGTTGAGCCGCTTCTCTTCGGCTGTGACGCCGCGCCGCCGTTCCCGTTCCTCTTCGGTGAGGAACATGTCCGCCACCCAGGTCTTACTCCAATCGAACTTTTCCCCAGTGGAGCGCGACATCATCCCTTCGCGCGCGCCCTGCAGATTCGCGCCGCATTGACGGCAGAATTTGAGATCATCGCTGGCTTGAAGCCCGCATCCTGGACAGAACATTGCGCCTCCTATGAATTTGGGGAATGGGGAGTGGGGAATGGGGATGATGTCTTTTCTCAGACTACTCATTCCCGATCTCCCCACTCCCCACTACCCTCTCCCTATTCCCTAATTTCCACTCGGATGTTATCAGCTCTAGTCTGATCAACGCCACATCGCGTAATACGAGAAATCAGGGAGCTTCGGAACCAAATTCGGACGCAGTCTTCCCAAAAACGGACACCTCGGCGGCGATTATCAACTACAGGCCCCGCGGATGATAGTTGCTTTTCAATGAGTTAGGTCTCCTTACTTGATGGCACGCCATTTGGATAAGCACGGTTGAAAAAGTAGGAAATCCCCTTTGGAGAAGGAATACCGATGGAGGAATGGAAATGGAAGCCACTTTGCCAATGATACCGGCGCCGCGAACCTTGATCGCCGACGATCATCCGGATGTGCTGGCGGCGCTGCGGATGCTGCTCCGAAACGAAGGCTGGCAGACCGAAGCCGCAAGTTCGCCTGCCGAAGCGCTTGATGCGATCAGATCGAGCGATTTCGATCTCGTGCTGATTGACCTCAATTACGCCCGCGACACGACATCGGGTCAAGAGGGACTCGACCTGATCTCGCGGATTCGGGCGCTCGACAGCGCGCTGCCCGTCGTGGCGATGACTGCCTGGGCTAACATTGAGCTTGCTGTCGAAGCGATGAGGCGGGGCGTCGCCGACTTCGTGCAGAAGCCGTGGGAGAACGCGCGGCTGCTGCGGATCTTGCGTGATCAGGTCATGGCGGGCCGCGCGCGACGCCGCGAGCAAAGTTTGAAAGCCACGCGCGACCGTGAGCTGGCGGCTGCCGAAGAGATTCAACAGAGCCTTCTGCCGCGCCATATGCCATCCCTCAAAGGCGTTGAACTTGACGTCGCCTGGCGTCCGGCCGGCGCCGTGAGCGGCGATTATTACGACGTCATTCAATTCGACGAGAGACGCGCAGCGCTGTGTGTCGGCGACGTGATGGGCAAAGGGATGCCTGCGGCGCTGGTCATGTCTAACCTGCAGGCGTTGGTCAAGGCCTTCGCAAGCGCCGCCGCGCCGCCACAGCGATTGTGCGAGCAGATCAACCGCGCCGTCTGCGGCAATCTCCCCGAAGGCAAATACATCACCTTCTTTTACGGACTGTTTGAAACAGCGAGCCGGCGCTTCGTTTACGCCAACGCCGGACACAACCCGCCACTGCTCGCGCGACGCGACGGACGAACGGCGCGGCTCTCGGAGGGCGGCATCGTGCTCGGCCTATTTCCCGAAAGCCGTTACGAGCATGGTGGAGTAAAGCTGCGCGCAGGCGACCGCCTGCTCTGCTTCACCGACGGCATTACCGAAGCCGCCAATGACGCAGGCGAATTCTTCGGCGAAGAGAGGCTGCTGCGATTGCTTGTCGAACATAGACGTCAGAGCGCGGCCGAACTGAACGAAACGATCCTCGCAGCAGTGGCCGATTTCAGCGGAGGGAGTTTTCAAGATGACGTGACGCTGATGGCGCTGGCTGTTGAGGATTGAGAGAGGGGAAACCATGAATTCATTGTTCGCGGATTTGCGCTTTGGATTGAGAATGATGCGGAAGCATCCCGCCTTTACCGCGACTGCGATCATCACGCTCGCGCTCGGCATCGGCGCGAACACGGCGATCTTCAGCGTCGTCAATGCGATGCTGCTCAAGGCGCTGCCCATGGCGGAGCCGGATCGTCTGGTGATGATCTTCGAGACCAACCCGGCGCGCGGCTTCAACCGAATGAGCGTTGCGCCCGGCAATTACCTTACCTGGAAAGCGCAGCAGGCGGTCTTTGAAGAGATCGGGGCGTTTGGCGGCCAGAGCTTCACATTGGCGGGAAACGACGGGGCGGAGATGCTGGAAGGCGCGCGCGTCTCGGCCAACCTCTTCAGCATTTTGCGCGTCGCGCCTAGCCATGGCCGCGCCTTTACGAGTGAGGAAGACCGCCCCGGAGGCGAGCGCGTCGCCATTTTGAGTAATAGTTTGTGGAAGCGACGCTTCGGCGGCGCGCAAGATATCATCGGTCAATCCATCACGCTCGACGACAAGCCTTGCGCGATTGTCGGCGTGATGCCGGATGGTTTCAGACTTTCGTCTGGTAATGTTGAGATATGGACGCCCGCCGCGCTCGACGCGGAACGCGGGTTGGACGGAATGACGGGCCGCATACTTCAAGTGATCGCGCGCCTCAAACCGCAGGCGTCGATTGAACAGGCGCGGGCCGAGATGGGTGTCATTAGCCAGGGAATGGCCCAGGCGAATCCCGGCTTCAACGCCGGTTTCAGCGCGGACATCGTTCCGCTGCGGGAATTAGTCGTGAGCGGTTGGCGTCTAATCCTTATGATTCTTTTCGGAGTGGTCGCCTGCGTTTTGTTGATCTCTTGCGCGAACGTCGCCAACTTATTGCTGGCGAGAGCTGCGACACGAACCAGGGAGACGGCGATTCGGGTGGCGTTAGGCGCCAGCCGCCTGCGGATCGTCCGGTTGCTGCTGATGGAGAGTCTATTGCTGGCCGGCGCCGGAGGACTGTTAGGTTTGCTGATCGGGTGGTGGGGAGTGGACGCATTGGTGGCCCTCAGTCCTGCTGACGCGTTGCGGGCAAGAAGGGTGGGAATGGATGCGAACGTGGCGTGGTTTACGCTCGCGCTCACGTTTTTGACGGGGCTGCTCTTCGGGCTTGCGCCGGCCTTGAAATCTTCGAGGCCAGACCTGAACGAGTCGCTCAAAAACGGCGGTCGTGGCGCGACGGCTGGCGCGGGGCTCCGCTCCGCTCTGGTGATTTCGGAAATAGCTCTGTCACTGGTCCTCCTGGCCTGCGCGGGGTTGATGATCAGGAGTTTTCTGCGTCTGCAATCTGTAGACTCAGGTTTCGACCCTCGCAACACGCTCACGCTTCGATTGACATTGCCGGAAGCCAGATACCCGGAAGCGCATCAGGTCATAGGCTTCTATCAACAACTCACCGAGCGCCTCGGGCGCCTTCACGGAGTTGAGTCCGTGGCCGCGACAAACGCGCTCCCGTTCAGCGGAATGGGCGGCGTACGCCCATTCACCGTCGAAGGCCGTCCGCGTCCGGAGTCGGGGAAGGCTACTGACGCGCAGTACCGCATGGTCGGCCCCGGCTATTTCCACACAATGAAAATTTCGCTCGTCAGAGGCCGCGAATTTACGAAGCAGGATGAGGCGCAGGACGCGGGCGTGGTGGTTATCAACCAGGCCTTTAAGCGGCGTTACTTCCCGGACGAAGACCCGATCGGCAAACGCATCACGCTCGGCGGCTACGACGACCAGTTGGGCGAGATCGTTGGGGTCGTGGGCGATGTGCGTCACTGGTGGGCGGGGACCGAAGCCGAGCCGGAGATGTACTGGGTTTATTCGCAAGCCTGGCTGGCGCGCAGCCCGACGCTGAGCCGTTTGCGCCGGTCACTCACATTGGCGCTGCGCACGAACGGCGATCCGCAGAGCCTGATTCAGGATGCCCGTCGCGAAGTGATCGCGATGGATAAAGCGTTGCCGGTAACCGGCGTCAGAACGATGGAAGAGCGAATGGGCGCCTCACTGGCGGAGACGCGCTTCAACACGCTTCTGCTCTCGCTGTTCGCGGCGCTGGCTCTCATACTGGCGGTAGTCGGCTTGTACGGCGTGATCTCTTACACGGTTGCGGAGGGGACCCGCGAAATCGGCGTCCGCATGGCGTTGGGCGCCCAAGCCGGCGACGTGTTGCGTTTCGTCGTCGGGCAGGGAATGACGCTCACGCTCGTCGGCGTGGGAATCGGGCTCCTCGCTTCATTCGGATTGACGCGCTTGATGAAAGATATGCTGTTTGGCGTGGGCCCGACCGACCCGCTGACCTTCGTCGCGATTGCAGTGTTGCTGACGGTGGCCGCGCTGACGGCTTGTTACATCCCCGCGCGGCGGGCGACGAAGGTGGACCCGATGGTCGCGCTCAGACACGATTAGTTAAAACGCCGGCCTAGAGCGGTTTTCAATCGGATATACGGGAAGTAGCGTTGCAAATCGAACAGGCTAAGCTGGCAGAGCTTAATGATCAATTGGACGCTTTGCAGCGAGAACTGGAAACGCCGTCCTCTGAAAATAAACAACCACAAGGCGGGAAGCGTCCTTGAGCTGTCCGAAACGCAATGAGGAGAGATTATGCGCACGCTATGGCAAGACCTGCGCTTCGGCGCGCGAATGTTGCTGAAGAAGCCCGGCTTCACATTGATTGCCGTCATTACGTTGGCGCTTGGCATCGGCGCGAACACGGCGATCTTCAGCATGGTGAAGGCGACGCTGCTCCGTCCGTTGCCTTATCCCGAATCCGGGCGATTGGTGAGGGTGATGGAGTACCTTCCAAATTTTGGGTTGGCGTATATTTCCTACCCCAACTTTACTGACTGGAGGGCGCAGCAGAAAGTCTTCGAATATATCGGCGTACATACTCGTCGGACCTACAACCTGACGGGTCGGGGCGAACCGCAGCGACTGATATGCAGGCATGTGTCGGCGGATCTCTTCTCCGCGCTGCGTGTGCAAGCGGCTGTCGGGCGCGTTTTCAACAACGACGAAGACAAGCCCGGCGCGCCTCCTGTCGTCGTGTTGAGCCACGGTCTGTGGCAAAGCCGGTTTGGCGCCGATGCGGGCGCCATCGGTCAGCCCATAACACTTGATGGGCGCGCTTACTCCGTAATTGGCGTTATGCCGGCCACCTTCACCTTTCCTTTACACAGTAGCGTGGATTTATGGACGCCGGTGGGGCCGCTTTCTGATTCGAGTGGTTGGCAAAATCGCGGCAATCATACAGTGTCCGGCATCGGTCGGCTCAAACCCGGCGTTACGTTGGAACAGGCGCGGGCCGAGATGAATGCCATTGCCAAGGGGCCGGATCAACAATCTGCCGTCTCAAAAGATGACCGCGTGAAAATCGAATCGCTGCTGGATGTCACCGTTGGCGATAGGGCTACCGCATTGTGGACTTTGCTCGGCGCCGTAGGGCTGGTACTGTTGATCGCATGCGCGAACGTGGCCAATCTGCTGCTGGCGCGCGCCGCGACGCGACAAAGAGAGATGGCGGTGCGCGCCGCCCTGGGCGCCGGAAGATGGCGGATTATACGGCAATTACTCAGCGAAAGTCTCTTACTGGCGCTGGCGGGCGGGGCCTTCGGGTGGCTGCTTGCGATCTGGGGCGCGCCGCTGATCCAGACCATCGGGAAGGACGCCATTCCACGAGCCAGCGAAATCAGCATCGACACAGGCGTGTTGGCTTTCACTGCTCTGATCGCTGTGTTGACCGGCTTTATCTTCGGCCTGGCTCCAGCCTGGCAGGCGAGCCGGGTTGATGTACAGAGCGTAATCAAAGACGCGGCCCGAGGTTTGATGGGAGATCGCGCCAAACTTCGCCAGGCGCTGATCGTGGCGGAGGTCGCGTTGACACTGATGCTGGTGATCGGCGCGGGCCTGCTGATGCGCAGCTTTTATCGCTTGCGGCAGGTCAATGCCGGTTTCGCGCCTGAGCGCGTGCTGAGCTTCCGGATAAATCTCCCGGAACGAAAGTATGGAGAAAACGAGCAGAAAATCGCTTTCTACCAAAGATTGCATGAAAAACTGCGCGCAGAGCCAGGCGTCGCAGATGTGGCCTTCGGTAATCAATTTCCGCTCGGTGGCAGAGACTGGCAGACTACATTCTCTATCGACGGCCAGCAGAGACCACGGAACGCCCCATCAATGGAGCTGAGCGTGGTCAGTCCCGACTATTTTCATGCATTAGGCATTCCTCTCCTCCGGGGAAGATATTTCACTGAACAAGATAATCTCGAACACCTGAAGAGACCGGAATTCAGTGGCAAGAGTGATGACGAGCGTGCGAACGCCGCTGTAAACGCAGTTATCATAGACGAGGAGTTCGCGCGCCGGTATTGGCCGAACGAAAACCCGATCGGCAAACGAGTCTCAGGAGTCCCGGTTGTGGGCGTAGTAGCGCGTGTGAAAATGGAACGGCTGGGCGAACAAGGCGGTTTAGTACAAGCTTACATCCCGTTGTGGCAAAAACCGGACAGCGGCGGGGCGGTGGTGATCAAGACGACGCTGGAACCCGAGGCCATGATCGCCGCCGCGCGCCGGCAAGCGCTCGCGCTCGATCCGGAACTGCCCATCTATGATGCAAGGATGTTGACCGAAAGACTCGAAATCTCCATCGCGCCCGAGCGGCTAAATTTGTTGCTGTTGGGAAGCTTCGCCGCCGTGGCTTTACTGCTGGCGGTCATAGGCCTCTACGGCGTAATTTCATACGCCGTCACTCAGCGCGTGCGCGAGATTGGCGTCCGTATGGCTTTAGGAGCGCAGCCGCGCGACGTGCTTAAGCTGGTCATCGGGCAAGGGATGAAACTCGTGTTGGGTGGCGTCCTGATAGGATTGGGCGGAGCGCTGGCGCTGACACGCTTGATGCGGGGTCTCTTATTTGGCGTGAGCGCGACCGACCCGCTGACGTTTGGCTTGATCGTCGCGCTGCTCGCGGGAGTGGCGCTATTAGCCTGCTACCTACCAGCGAGGCGTGCGACGAAGGTGGATCCGATGGTGGCTCTTCGATGCGAATGAGCCGAGTTCGACAATGTGAGGGATTATGCTGACCATGTGGCAAGACATGCGCTACGGCGCGCGAATGTTGTTAAAGAAGCCCGGATTCACATTGATCGCCATTTTCACGCTGGCGCTCGGCATCGGCGCGAACACGGCCATCTTCACGATTGTCAACGCTGTGCTGTTACGTCCGCTGCCTTACCCCGAGTCGGAAAGGTTGGTAGAGATTGGGCGTCCCTTCGACGGCGCGGGCGCCGGCGCGCTCAACGAACCGAAGTTCGTCTTCCTGCGCGACCACGCTCAATCGTTTGAAGCCGTCACCGGAATTCAGCGGGGGCCGGACCTCTATCTGTCTAATGAGACCGAGGCTGAAGACATAGGCCATCTGCGGGTCACGGCGGATTTCTTCCGCACGCTGGGCGTAGCCCCGGCTTTCGGGCGAGGCTTCACGGCGGAAGAAGACAGCCCCGCCGGCGAGCGCGTGGCGATTCTGAGTGACGGGTTATGGCGGCTGCGCTTCGGGGCGGACGCCGGGATGGTAGGCAAGAAGATCACGCTCAACGGCGTCGCCTATACGGTCGTCGGTATTACGCCGCCCGGGTTTGAGTACGTCGGACCTAAGGAAGTCATCCTGCCGATGGGCGTCAACCCTTCCAGCCGAAATGAAGGTTACAACTGGACGGTCATCGGGCGTTTGAAGCGAGGCGTCACGTCTGATCAGGCGCGTTCCGAAACGCTCGCGCTGTTCGACAAGTTCGGCGCTATATTTCCGAGTCAGTATGAGAAAGGAAAAGTAGAGCACCGTCTGATGATCTGGCGGTCGAGTGTGACGGCGGACGTTGAAAAGCACCTGTGGATTCTGCTCGGCGCGGTCGGCTTTGTGTTGCTGATCGCCTGCGCCAACGTCGCTAATCTGCAATTGACTCGCGCGGCTGGGCGGCGGAAAGAAGTGGCGGTCCGGATGGCGCTGGGCGCGGGGGGGTGGCGTGTGATTCGTCAGCTGTTGTCCGAAGGCGTGATGCTGGCGATTGTGGGCGGCGCCGCAGGGCTGACGCTGGCGTTCTGGGGATTGAATGCGATGTTGGCGCTGGTTCCCAACGGTATGATTCCGCGCGTCGAGGAGGTTAGTGTGGACTGGCGCGTTCTTGTTTTTACCCTCGGAGCGAGCCTTCTGACCGGCGTCATTTCCGGACTCGCCCCGGCGCTGCAAACGCTGCGAGTGGACGTGATTCGTAACCTCAAAGAGGGAGCGGGCAAAACCGGGGCGGAGGTCGCGCGCGGGCGATTGCGCGGCGCGCTGGTCGTCGCCGAGATCGCGCTGGCGCTTACGCTGGCGATCGGCGCTGGACTGTTGCTGCGGACCTTCGCCAATCTGCGCGGCGTCGATAAGGGCTTCGACGCGCGCGACACGCTGACATTCTATATCTCGCCCAGAGGTAAGAGATACGACACCGTGGCGAAAATGAATGACCTCTATCGCCGCGCTTTGGAGAGAGTCCGCAGCCTGCCAGGAGTCGAATCCGCCGCGTTGACCAATCAGTTGCCGCTCGACAGGTGGTTCAACCTGCCTTACATGCTGGCGGGCCAGACCAAGCCCTCCGGCTCGGCCGAGTACCGGCTGATCTCCAACGACTATTTTAGTGCGATGAAAATGTCCTTGCGGCGCGGGCGACGCTTCAATGAGGGCGATGTGGTCGGCGCCGAACCGGTCGTCATCATCAACGAGGCGTTCGCGCGGAGGAACTTCGCCAACGTCGAGCCGCTCGGCCGGGAAGTGTACATCTGCTGTGGCGAGCGCGGCGATCTGGCGATGCGCCGCGTCATCGGCGTGGTCAATGATACGAAGCAGCGTAATTTGATCCGCCCGGCGGATGCAATGGTCTTCATCCCTATGGAACAGGCCACAGATGGGATGACGGAATTTGCGCGGTACGCCAAATTCGTCTTGCGCGCGACGGGCGCCCCGTTGGCGCTCAGCGAGGCCGTCCGCAGCGAGATGCGCGGGCTGGATCCCGCCGTGCCAGTCGACGGGCTGCGTTCGATGGAGCAGTTGGTGGGGCGCTCGGTCGCGCCGCAGCGGTTCTACATGTCACTGCTCGGCCTGTTCGCGGCGCTCGGACTCGTTTTGGCTGCGGTCGGAATTTACGGCGTGACGGCGTACGGCGTCTCGCAGCGCACGCATGAAATCGGGTTGCGGATGGCGCTCGGCGCCCGAGAGGGCGACGTGATGAAAATGGTAGTAAGGCAGGGATTGACGCTGGTCGGCGCCGGCGCCGCGATCGGCCTGATCGCGTCGTATGCCCTGACGCGGTTGATGAAGACCATGCTCTTCGGCGTAAGCGCGACCGACCCGCTGACTTTCACCGTGATCGCGCTGTCGCTGGTGTTGATCGCCTTGTTTGCCTGTTGGATGCCGGCGCGGCGGGCGGCAAAGGTGGACCCGATGATAGCGCTCCGGTGTGAGTAGGTGTCAGGTGTCAGGTGTCAGGTGTCAGGTGGCAGGTTGAAATCTGCCGAGTTATTCTTTTCCTGACACCTGACACCTGACACCTGACACCTGATTTAGGTCCTCGACGCGTAGTAGCCTTGGCGCGTGCGGAGACGGAGGTCGGGTCGCCTCGGCACGCGCACATTGATTCGCCGGAATCGCCCGTCGGCGCGCTCGGCGGTCGAGTAGTAGCCGAGCAGGTATTGCGCTCGCAAGTCGGACGCGATCTGTCCGAACGCATCATCTAAATCTTTAATGCTTGCCGGGAGGAATGCCGCTCCGCCGGTCGCGGAGGCCAGCGAGATCAGGTCGTCCTGCGCTCTGAGGCTGATCTTGTTCAATCGAATGGACGGGCCGCTCGGATTGATCGAATAGAAGAGGCAATCAGATCGCTGCAACTCCTTCAGGGCGTCGCCGACCGTGTGGTTCGCGCTCAGCATATCCTCTCCGTCCGAGATCACAACGACCACGCGCTTGGCGCCCGGCGCGGCGGTCCTGTCTAAGTATCGAGCGGCCTCGGCGACGGCGTCGAAGAAAGCGGTCGGCTCTTTGGTCGGCTCGATCGTCATCGCGGCCCTGATCGCTCTATCAATGCCCACCGCCCGAGATCGTATCAATCTCGGTCTGATGCCGATCGTGAATATGGAGACCGCGTCCCTCGGCTTGAGCGCCTCTCGCAGGAACCGCAAGGCCGCTTGCCGCTCGAAATGGAAAAGATCGTAGACGCTGGCGGTAATGTCGAAGAGCAGCGCGATTTCGACCCTCGCCTCGCCCGGATCACCGAGCGAGACGATCTGTTGCAGCCTGCCATTCTCTTCCAACCAGAAATCCCTGGCAGTCAGGTTGCGGACAGGCCGGCCCGCGGCGTCGGTGACCGAGACAGGAACTTCGACGAGACTGGAGTCGATCCTGATAGTCTCTCCCGCCTCCTGCGCCAGAGCGTTCTTGAGTTTTTTCCGCTGGTGGGCGACGGCGGATGAATGCAGTGTCAGAGCGATCAACCACGAAGAAATGAAGAGAGCGAAGACGGTTGAGTATCGAGGATAGAAGGTCGGGGATAGATGATTGAGGATGGAAGATCGAGGATGGAAGGTCGATCCGTCCGTTCGACCCTCGATCCTCGATCCTCGATCCTCGATCCTCAAATTTCGATTCTCGGTCTTCATAAACGACTCCTCCTTTATTGCTGTGGCGCGGTATAACTGGTCCGGTTCGCGCGGATCTGTATGCCCGGGCGCGAAGTTTTGATTCGAAGCTCGTGGCGCCTGCCGTCACGGTTGTCAGGGTAGTAAGCCAATGCGTAACTGGCCCGAATCTCCTCGGCCAGGGCCTTGAAGATCGGCGTGAAGTCGCTGGCGTCGGCGGGGAAGTCCTGCCCGCCCGTCGCCGACACTATGCGCGAGGCGTCGAGCGGAGTGATCACGCGAGTGGACGAATCGGTGGGCGAGAGCGCGAATGACGGCAGCGTGACCGAATAAATTGTCACGCCCGCGTCGTTAGCCCTTCGGATCACTTCCCGTCGGTCGATGACGCTCGCCGAATCGAAACCGTCCGTGATGACGACGACGACGCGCCGGACGGGTCGCCCGTTACGCGTCCGCGGCGCGCTCCGGTTGAGCATCGTGATGGCGCGGTCGAGCGCGTCGTAGATGCGTGTCGAACCCTCGAACGCGTCCATTCTTTCGAAAGCCCGCGAGATCTTCGCCGGGTCGGGCGTGAAGTCTTGAGTGATTTTCACCTTGTGATTGAACGTCAAGGCGGCGAATACGGAATCGCCCTTCATCAAGTCGGTGAATTTCATCGCGGCCTGCCGCAGCGTCGCCATCTCGTCGAGCCTGAGACTGCCCGAAAGATCGAGCGCGAAGACTACTGCGAGCGGGCGCGAGAGCGAAACCTCGTCGTTCATTGCGAAGAAATTTATCTTTCGCTCCTGGCCGTCTTCGAAAACCTGTATCTCTTCGGGGCGCAGGTCGCTGATGTAGCTTCCCGTATTGTCAGTGGCAGTCACGTCAATCACGACGAGGTCGGTATCCATGCGGATGCTCAATCCGGATCGACGTGATTGCGCGTCGGCTTGCGTATTGGCCTGCGCGTTTGATTGCTGCGCACGCGCGTGAAAGACGGCGGCCGTCATCAGTCCCAGGCAAAGAGTGGCGATGGCATTGCGAAAATTCATATATTTTCCTTCAATCATGCTGCGCGCATCACGCTTTTGATTCATATTCGCCAATAGCGCCAGCGATCAATGCGCAGACATCCTCTGCGACTTTCCTGCCTCTGCGATTTTTGTGCCTCTGGGATTATTGCGCATCCGGTCAACAATCTCGCCCCGTCTGTGTTCTATACTGGCGCTTGTATGATTCGAATTGAATCGCACGGCTGGAATAAAGAAATTAAACGTCCTGACCGACCCGATGGTCAACGCGCTATTGAAAAAAAATAAAATGAATGCGATGGCGAAGAATGCAGTCTATTCAGACCAGACTTGAGGACGCGATCCGTCTGCGTGATTTCATCGGGTTGCGAGACGCGGTGGAGGGCTTGACTCCTTCGGACCTTGCCGATCTGATCGGCGAGCTGCCGGCGGAACGACAGGCGACGGCCTTTCGGGTTCTGCCGCGAGTGACGGCCGCGGCCACGTTCGAATATCTGCCACACGACAAACAGGAAGAGTTGTTGAAATCGCTGGCGCAGGAGGACGTCGCCGCGATCCTCAACGACATGTCTCCCGACGACCGCACGATGCTGCTCGAAGAATTGCCCGCGACGGTGACGATACAACTGCTGTCACTGCTGGACGAGAAGGAGCGGGCGGTCGCCGTCCGACTACTCGGTTATCCCGAGAACAGCGTCGGGCGGCTCATGACGCCGGAATACATCGCCGTGCGCCCCGACTGGACCGTGCGACAGGTCCTCGATTACGTTCGGAAACACGGCCAGGACAAAGAGACGCTCAATCTGGTTTACGTGGTGGACGACGACGGAGTGTTGATCGACGACGTTCGGATGCGGCGCTTTCTGCTGTCCGACCCGGAACAGCGCGTCGGCGACCTGATGGAGAGGAGCTTCACGGCGCTCAAGGCCACAGACGACCGCGAGACGGCGGTGAATGTCTTCCGCCAGGCCGACCTGGCGGCGCTCCCCGTGACCGACACCGAGGGCGTGCTGATCGGCATCGTCACGAGCGACGACATCCTCGACGTGGCAGAAGAATTGGCGACTGAAGACATCCAGATGTTCGGCGGCTCAGAAGCGCTCGACGAGCCATACATGCAGGTCGCCTTCCACCGGATGGTCAGGAAGCGCGCCGGGTGGCTGGTGATCCTTTTCATCGGCGAGATGCTGACGGCGACCGCCATGAGCTTCTTCGAGAAGGAGATCGCCCGCGCCGTCGTGCTGGCCCTGTTCGTGCCGCTGATCATTTCGAGTGGCGGCAACTCCGGCTCGCAGGCCGCGACGCTGGTCATTCGCGCGTTGGCCCTCGGCGAGGTCACGCTGCGGGATTGGGGAAGGATCATGCGCCGCGAAATTTTCTCCGGCCTGGCGCTCGGCTTGATACTGGGCGCCATCGGCTTTCTGCGCATCGCAGTCTGGTCGACCTTCTCCAACCTCTACGGGCCGCACTGGTTTCTGGTCGCCGTCACGGTCGGCCTGGCGCTCGTCGGCATCGTGATGTGGGGAGCGCTGGCCGGGTCGATGTTACCGCTGGTCCTGCGGCGCCTCGGCTTCGACCCCGCTTCGTCTTCGGCCCCGTTTGTCGCGACACTTGTGGACGTGACGGGGTTAGTCATATATTTCAGTGTTGCAGCGATCATCCTGCGCGGCACATTGCTGTGAGTGGCCATTTTTTAATTCTAGCCCCATGATCTAAACGGAGCTGCAATGCGTTCTAATGGAGCCGCAAAGTGATGCGCTTCGATCAAATATAATTTCAACCCGCGTTGGGAGGCGCATATGCGCGCTCATTCTTGGATATTGTATATGGCCGACGCTGCGCCTGAAAAACCAGTACACAATGGGATAGGCTCCAATAAATAACAAATACGATGGGTCTTTCCGATATGTGCGGGTGACCGTCAATCCGAAAGACAAAGGTAAAGTGAATGTACTTGCCCCGGCGGGATACTACGCGGTAGACCCGGAGAAAATCAGAAAGGAATTTTTCAATGACAAATAGCGACTTGACCGGGATTCGCATTCGCCGCAAAGGGCGTTCTTTTTTCGCGGGCGCTCTTCTCTTCTTTGGGATCGGAGTTCTTGTCCTGCAACCTGGTTGGGCGCCGACGGCGACGACCCAGGAGCAGACTATTACGCTCGACGTTGCGGTAATAGAGAAATCCCCCGATGCTTTTGGGGGCCTGACCAAAGAGGAATTCGCCGTTTACGAAGACGGCGTGAAACAACAGGTAATTTCTCTAGGCGCTCAGGACTCTCCGTTCAGCCTTGGGATTGCGGTTGACGCTTCGGGCAGCATGCGCGGGCAGTTGCCGGCGATACAGAAGGCGGCGCAGGCCGTGATAAGTCAGATGGGGTCTGATGATGAGGCGTTTGTAGTGGCCTTCACGTCAGGATCTGAGGTGATGCAGGATTTCACCAGTAACCAGCGCGACCTGGCGAACGCAGTCGAAAAGATCTACGCCAACGGAGGAACCTCGCTATTAGACGCCGTCGTCTCGGCGTCCACCTACGTCCATAAAAATGGCAAGAATCGGCGCAAGGCTTTAATGTTCTTCACCGACGGGGTGGACAAAGGCAGCACTATCGATGAAAACAAAGCTACAATCGCGTTGATTGAAAATCAGGCGCAGGCTTATTTCGTCTGCGTGCCGGTCGAGATTACCCGTCCTTTTTTAGGAATTAAGACGTCAGGAATTAAGACGTCGCTGAAGCCCAGGCCACAGTTGGAGCGCCTGGCCGCGTCGACGGGCGGGCAGGCTTTTTATCTCGGCAACGCCGAAGAGTCCTCGACGACCGCCGATAAGTTTATAGGAAGCCTGCGCCATCAGTACGAGGTTACCTACGCTTCAACCAACAATAAAGAAAAGGACAAATTGCGCAAGGTGCGCGTCGTCATCAGCCCTAAAGACGGGCGTCAATTGGACGTCGTCACGCGGCGCGGCTACTACGGCCCGGGGCATAAAAGAGTGTCCGAAGAAGTGATAGGTAAGAAAAAGGGATGACTGCTTATGTGCTTTGAGAAATAAATGCGCTTAGTGTGGCGCGAGTTGTTT